>CALKYB010000323.1 GCA_938003565.1 uncultured bacterium | reverse complement strand
AAATATCGAAAAGACAAATAAGTCTCTGATATTAAATGATAAAATACTTTTTCTAGAAGTCTTAACTACCAAATTGTCCGATTGGAGTCAGGCTCCATTAGTAGCGAGAGTTGTTGATAAGTCCTCTCTTAGAATTGTCTTAGAATTGACTTCGGAACCTACCAAAGATAGGTCTGTGAGAGTCCAATTTAGTTTGATTTCACGAAATTTTTGAAAAAGTGCATGGCCGAACAAGCTACTTTAATATCTAGAATGCGGGTTCTTGTTGCTAGAACCTACAAGGCTGAACGTCTTTATGCTTCAATGAAGCGCGGCTCAGGGCGACCTTTTCCTGGAGCAGCAGCTTTGTCCTCTATGGCAAATGAAGCTAGGGCTGGTGAATGGCAGGAGATGCATGCAAAAATGCGTCTCGCTCTAAACGAGATTTTGGATAATAACTCTGCAAAAGAACTGGTGTCGCTAGTGCTTAGATTGCGAGATGAGTTTATGCAGGTGTCCGCCTCTAGTGGTGCAATGTTTGAGGAAAGGCTTGAGAAGTTATCAGACGCTATTCGTAAGGAATAGTTTGTTCATGCCTCAAAACAGTCTCTTGAGCTGGTGAAGATTAAGGCTCGTCTCCAGGCTTCTAATGCCGTGGTTGAGGAATTGACGGGTATTTTGAGTGCGAGTGGCCGAAAAAATCTAGAAGCTGGCGCTCGTTCACAAACTCCAGTTCAGCTTGAAGGGGATACACCTTTAGGGGAAGACCTTGATATTCCTGAAAAAATAGAAGCTAACTCGGGTCGGTTGCGAAACGTCATTCCATTCAAGCGAGTGGTGCATGGCCGCCGGTCTTAGATCCTATCTTTAATCTTTAGGCACCCTTAAGGGTGCTGGCAATCACTTTTGTCCAGACTCCACCAGTTTAAGAGCCCAGGACTTCTTATCCCAATTGATTTTTGTCTCGTAATCGGTCAGGGTCTGCCTATATTGAGAGTTAGCTTAGCTGACTTAGCTTATTGAACTATGGCTAGCGGCAATGGCTCTGAGAATTGACCAGCGGACTAGTTTGGGATCTATTTAATTAGTTATGGAAACAAAATATATTTCATTGATTAAGCGATTGGCAATGTTGGTTGCTCTAATGACTTTAGTATTGGTCGGTTTAGGCGGATACGTAAGAGCAACAGGTGCTGGACTTGCGTGTCCTGACTGGCCACTTTGTTTCGGTATGCTAGTGCCTGAGATGCGCTACGGAGTAATACAGGAAGTTTTTCATCGCTATCTTGCTGCGATAGTTTCAGTTGGTGTTTTGGCCCTTACTTTTATTTCTTTCAAGTTTAGAAAAGAATCACCTCGGCTTTTTGGATTTTTACTTTTTGTTTGTGCGCTTCTGTTAACACAAGTTGTGCTTGGTGGACTAACTGTATTGATGAAACTAAATCCCTTTATAGTTACGGGTCATTTAATCATAGGAACAGTCATCGTTCAGTCCTTGCTTTTGGTAGCCTCAGAGAAAGTCGACTCCTCAGCTGCGCCCTCAAAACCTGCAGACTCGATAGTTTCAAAAGTTTTCTATTTTATGTCAGCGCTTTTGTTCGTTCAGATCGGGATTGGAGGTTTTGTTGGAAGTTCGGGAGCTTCGATGGCCTGTCCAGAAATCCCCTTTTGCGATGGGTTGATTTTGTCTAGCACATTCTCAGGTCCGCAAATGATACAAATGATTCATAGAGTTAATGGCGTATTGATAGCTCTTTTAGCCTTGTCTTCGATTTTTATTATTTCCTCATTTGGGGATAAGATAAGTATTAAGAAGGCTCACGCCGTGGCGATGTTTGTTATGATTATGGGTCAAGTGTTGTTGGGTTTTGCTAATGTTGTTATGTCGATTCCAGTTGCTCCAGCGGTAGTTCATTTAGTGTTGGCCCAACTTTTACTGTTTGGTTATTTGGTTCCAGCAAGACGACTAAGTGGAAAGCGTTTTTTTTTAGCAAAAGCTGAGATTCCGGAACAAACTTTTGAAAGCACCAATGGATGGCATAAACCTCAGGGTCGACAGGCAAATTCTGACGGATATATTAAGGTAGTGAATAGCTAATTCTATGGAACAGGCAGCTGCTACCATTGCAAATATTGATTCTTCTGAGAAGATCCTAGAGCCCCCAAGTAAGAAGGGTCAGAGCTCCTTTATTTCTGATTTAATTGAGCTCTCAAAGCCAGGGATCATGGTTTTGCTATTAATATCAACAGGCTGTCCGATGATTCTCGCAGCTGGTGGACCGGTTGATTTAAAGCTTTTTCTTTTCACCATGATTGGTGGTGGCTTAGTTTCTGGTTCAGCAAGCACGATGAATTGTATTTGGGATCGAGACATTGACGCAATCATGGAGCGAACCAAAAGACGAGCTCTTCCGGATGGTCGGGTGACTCCCGTGCAGGCCTTATTATTTTCGCTTTTTACAGGACTACTGGGCCTTTGGATTCTTACCTACTGTGTCAATGTTTTAGCCGCTTCCTTAGCACTCTTTGGCCATCTTTTTTATGTGGTGATTTATACTGTGTTGCTCAAGCGTAACACCACGCAGAACATTGTTATTGGTGGAGCTGCTGGCGCTGTTCCACCATTGGTCGGTTGGGCGGCCGTGACTGGTAGTTTAAATTCTGTCCCTTGGTTGTTGTTCCTAGTTATTTTTCTTTGGACGCCTCCTCATTTTTGGGCTCTAGCTCTTAATAAAAATAGCGATTATAAAAGAGCGAACGTGCCAATGTTGCCAGTTGTGTCGGGAGAATTGGCAACAGTAAAACAAATGCTTATATACTCTTTGACTCTAATCCCAGCTTCCATTTATTTGGTTTATGCTGATGTCGAGCTTGGTCGGTTTTCTTTTTTTGTCTTAACTGCCCTAGGATTGTTATTTAGTTATTATAATTTTAAGTTATTGCAGGCAGTCAATGAATCTAAAAAAAACCCTTTAGATTCAGATCCCAAAATTTTAAATATTAATGAAAATTCTAACTTAGAAGATCGTAAGGTTAAGCTAGCCTGGCGGGTTTTTAAATTTTCATTGATCTATTTGGGACTCTTTTTTGTTTGCCTAGTGGTAGACTCTACACTGGTATAGAGCTTCAATTTTACTGGCAGCGTATTCTACCGTCCTCGATTTTTAGTAAATCAAAATCTTTAATTGGCTCAAAATACTTTAGTGTATCCAGCCCACAGTGGCTCAATTGGGCGCCAACACTAGATGCCAGCTGCACTAGTGCTCTGAATCCCTTGTAGTGTTCAAAAGCAGAGGAGATAACAATTTTTTTGTCTTCGGCGTTTTCTATGATGGATCTACAAAAATTTATTGACCCTAAAAACGTAGGTTTGAGCACAAGCGTAGAGACTCCTCTGGAGATGATCCACTTCTTGATGTCTGGAGGGCTATGGTAGAGGGTTTCATCTAAAGCCAAAGGTAGAGCGGTTTCTTGTTGAAACCGCTCAAGCTCCTCTGGGTTAGTTGGGCGGAAAGGTTCTTCTATATACTCTATGTTGAATTTGCCGAATTGTTTGAAGATCGAGACGGCTTCTTCTCTACTAAACAGCTGGTTGGCGTCTAGTCGTATTAAACAATTTTCTGGAAATCTATTGAGGCCTTCAAAAACTTCCCGCCAATTCACGGGGGAGATTTTAATTTTTACACATTCATGGCTTTGCTCCAGAGAGCCTGTTTTGTTGCACGGGTTTAGGGCGTTGACCGGGATGTATTGTATAGGAGCCTTGGAGAAAAAACTGGCGATTGAGCGATTTTCTAGTTTTGCAAGTAAATCATAAATCGCAGCAGAAACTGCAAATCTACTCGAAGGGAATTGAAGTGTCTCAATCTTGCTAAAATCAAATTGTCCCGTTTTTTGATCGATTAAATCTTTTATTTCATTTCTTACTTCTTGAATGCTTTCCCGACTATAACCAGGTAAGGGAGAGGCCTCTCCAAAACCTTCTTGTTTCTCTTTGGTAAAAGCGACGCTCAAACATTCTCTTTTAGTAAGAGTTCCCGCTGAGCTTTGAAAATGAATTTTAAGCGGGTGAGTTTCAAGGTCTATTTTAGCTAGAGGGCTGAGTTTTGTGATTTTCTCTAGAGCCTCTTTTGATATGACACTTTTATCTAGGAGCATAGCCAGGCGCCAGAAAACAATAGACCGTAGACGACTAACAACATCCCAGTTCTAGCGAGGGTTATGTTGAGTTCTTCTTCTCGTAAAACACACCTGATAGATGGAATTGCTAGAAGAACAAATAGTAAGGGAAGCAGAATGAGATAGTTTTTGTAGTTCGCAACGAATAAATAAACTGGCGCCAGCATCGCAGCAAAAAGCATCGCCAGGTATTCGATTTTCGCAAACTTTTTGCCAAATCTAACAACAAGTGTTCTCTTGTTTGCCAGAGAGTCGGTTTCGAAGTCTCGCAAATTATTAACCACTAGGATTGCAGT
>CALKYB010000322.1 GCA_938003565.1 uncultured bacterium | reverse complement strand
GCAGGACTTGGCTAGAAAATACCAAATAAAGCTGATCTACCAAGTTCAACTAGCTTTTCTTGCCAAGACCTTCGCTCTTGTAGTCATAAATGGGTTTCAGTATATAATTTTCTGGCAGTGCTAGCGCACTGCAATACCCCAGGGTGAAGATTAATTATAAATACTAAAGTTATAGTGGGACGGGGTACACTCTCAATCGTTAAACTATAGTTTTAAATTAAACTTTCCAGCTCTCCCCCGATAAAAGACATCATATTAATCGGAATACAGTTTTATTAACAACAAACTGACCAAAAAATTAGCTCCTTTATTGCCAGAATCCCCCAAACAATATATCAACCTCCGAGGTTATACCTCAGTTGGTAGAACGCCAGGCCCTACCGCAGGCGAAGCCGAGGTAGACAGTTTTTTCTTAGGAAAAGTAAACAGGGGTTTTTTTTAGTCTTTTAAAACTTTAACAGTTTCGCTATTCAGATTCCCCTTAGTGGCTGTCTTAATATCAAAGCTGTTGTTACCTTGCGAGCCCAGGTAGCTCAGTTGGTAGAACGTCAGGCCCTACCGCAGGCGAAGCCGAGGTAGGAATAGCCTGACGTAATATAAAACTGTGAAAATGCGAGAGCATTTTCTCGAATTGCGGACAGAAAATCTTGATTTTCTGTCCGCTGCGGTGGGTAAGCATTAAGTCGCGTGCCCCCAAAACTGTTGTAAACAATTATGCCCAGGTAGCTCAGTTGGTAGAGCAGCGGACTGAAAATCCGCGTGTCGGTGGTTCAAGTCCGCCCCTGGGCACACCAATTTATATTCAAGGTCAATATCATCATTCCGGGCAAAACTTTATTGCTCAGTTGGTAGAACGTCTTGCCCCAACGCAGGCAAAGCCGAGGTGGGATTAGCTAGACGTAGGACATAGCTGTGGAAATGTGATAACATTTCCTCAAATTTGCGGACTAAAATCCGACTGTCGGTTCAAGTCCGCCCCTGGGCACACCCAAAGAAGATCCTAGATTCATGGCCAAATCTAAGCGTTCAAAAAAGAAACTTACTGCTGAATCATTTGCTTCCCTCCTCAAGGAAGTCTTCTTTGAAAACGAAACTCCAAACCTAAATCCTGCTCAAGAGTTAACCACTCTTGGCATCAAATCACCTCTCATTATCGTCGGCGAAGAAGCCTTTAGAATTAGGCGCCTGGTGGAATGGATAAAAAAAAATTGCTTCATCAAACACGGCTTCGATTCATTTTTAAACTACTACGGAAGTGAAATCTCAAATATCAAGAAGGCCACTAACATCGCTAACTCCTTTTCTAGTCTTAGTCTTTTCTCATCTTTAGAAGTAGTGGTAATTAAACAAGCTGATAAAGTAAAAGCGGCCAATGCAAAACCTCTCATCGAGGCGTTAAAGAAAACCCACCCCAGCTGTTTTGTGATTCTACTCGGCGAAAAAATCAACACCCAAACTCCCCTTCTTAATAATCTCACTTCTAGCGGAACAGTGGTTGAAGTGGGCAAACTTGATGATAGGAAGCTAAAGAGATGGATACAAAACGAAGCCAAAGCATCTGGAGCTACAGGTGGGGTGTCTGAGAAAGTGTTAAGGCTGCTAACGGAATCTTATGGAAACGATTTACTTTCACTGTCTCAACAAATCACAAAGCTCTCCTTATTGGCTGACGACAGCGGCAAAATAACTGAAGAATCCGCCAATGAAATTATTTTCCAATCCCCCGAGCGTACTAGTTTTGAATTGCTAGCTTCTCTCTCTTCGAGGAATCTGCAGAAAACAATCGCTCGCACCAATGAGTTGTTGCAACAGGGCCTTCACCCCTTGCAACTGAGCAGTTTTCTTGGCCGCAGTTACAGAGCAATGCTGGCTTTAAAAAGCGAATCTAATCCTTCGGCACTAGGTAAAGATTTGGTAAATCCTTGGTTCGCTAAAAAACTTAAGAGCAATGCTAACAGCTATAAAGAGTCGGAACTGCACCAAATAGTGCAAAGGCTTATATCTCTTGATGAGGAGTTAAAAAGCTCCTCAATTCAGCCCAACACCCAAATTCTAAACACATTGACTCACATCATTCACTGTAAAAAATTGCCCCAGTAAGATTTGCTCTGAAGCTGAATGCTCCGGCTTTCGCATCAAAAGGGCCGGTTTACGAGAAAGCCCGAGGCATGTTGAGCGATACTTTCAAACATCGCTTTTGAAAAACCAAAAACTCCTTGATCGAATAAAGATGTTTTTTGGGAAAGAAAAACCAAATCTTGAGTTTCGTTTAATTTAATTAAATATTCCTCTGAACACGAGATTTCATCGACTAATCCAAGATTTTTATCTACCGATTCTTGAGCGCTCCAGTGTGAACCAGTTTCAATCTCTTCGAAGTTCACCTCAGGTCGATATTTCTTCACAACCCCAAGAAAATACCTATGCACCGTATCCAGTTGATCGCGGAAATGATCGACTGTTTCTGGAGCAGCGTCATCAAACAAACCAACTGTTCGCTTGTGCTTGCCAGCGGTAAAAGTTCTTGGCTCAATATCAAAATTTAGCAACATCTTTCTCAAGTTCGGAACGAAAGCAACTACCCCCACTGAACCTACTATCGAAAATGGAGCCGCCAAAATCTTATGTGCGGGCAAACTCATAAGATATCCCCCGGAAGCAGCGACGACATCAATGCAGACTGTCACTTTCTCACAAGAGTCGCGCAATCGCTCCATTTGAGAAAAAGCATGTCCATAATGTGGTACCATTCCACCGGGAGAAGTTATTACGACAACCACTTCCGAAACCTTTTCTCGGTTTACATAAACTTCATCAACCAAAGCACCAAAACTCCTATGACGTTTCGCTTTAACGTCACCCACGAACTCTAGAACCACAGTAGGTTTACGATCTTTTGCATCAGACTTTTTCTTGGAAGAGCTCTCCAACGCAGCCCCATAGGCTTTCTTACACTCAAACTGGGTGTCTTGATGATACTTCCACAACCCAACAGGGTCTAACTTTAGCTTGGAGGTATTCTTTCCCTTTCTCTTCATCTTAAAAATGAGAAGAGCAATTAACACCAGCGCTAAAGCGATAATAGAAATTTTTAAAGTTGTGCCCAACATGGTTTATAATAATTTTAGTCAAGAAAGGGTTTGCAATACATCCAGGTAATAGCCTTTTTTAGATTAAATTCAACTGTGCCAGAGAAACCTTCTACACAGGTCGCTAAACTAAGAACAAATTTTAGACTCTTAGAGCAACAAATCGGACATTTGAATCAGAAAACTTGAAATACTGAGCTTGTTTATCCCAGACATTTATCCTAATAAAGCTGCTGTTTCACTGAAGGGGTCGGCCTACTAAACACCCCTCGGCGTTAAAAGTTTTTATAGCATTAAGGAGCATTAAAATGGGATTTGATTGCATAGTTATTGGTGCCGGACCTGGTGGTTATGTCGCGGCGATTCGTGCTGCCCAACTTGGTTTGAAAACAGCGGTGATCGAAAGAGAAAGCCCCGGCGGAGTTTGTCTAAACTGGGGATGTATTCCGACAAAAGCTCTTCTCAAAAGTGCAGAAGTTTACCAAACCTTTAAGCATGCTTCCGAATTCGGTCTCTCCGCGGAAGGAGTAGGTTACGACTTTGGAGCGGTGATTCAGCGTTCCCGTGGCGTTGTCGACAAGATGACAAAAGGTGTGGCGTTCTTAATGAAAAAGAACAACATAGAACTAATCATGGGCGAAGCCAGTTTAAATTCAGCTAAAACTCTCTTAGTCCGTGGAAACTCTGGAGAAGAAAGCGAAATTGCTTTTAAAAAGTTAATCATTGCTACTGGGGCTAGAGCTAGGAGCCTACCTTCGCTTCCAGTGGATGATGATAAAGTTATTACCTATCGACGTGCCCTAGATCTCCCGACTCAACCAAAGAAAATGTTGGTAGTTGGAGCTGGAGCTATCGGAGTTGAGTTCGCTTATTTCTTTAATGCTTTTGGTACAGACGTAACAATTGTTGAGCTAATGGACGGCCTCCTACCAATTGAAGACCAGGATATATCGAAGGTCCTCGAGAGAAGTCTTTCGAAGTCGGGGGTCACAGTAAAAACTGGATCTCTAGTAGAGGGCTTGGATACTAGCGGCGAAGGCGTTCGGGCGACCATCAAAACTGGCGATCAAGTGGAAGAGTGGCAAGGTGATCGTGTCTTAGTTGCCATCGGTGTTCAAGGAAACGTTGAAGGCCTAGGTCTTGAGACTGTTGGAATTGAGCCAGAAAGATCCTTCATCGAAGTTGACAAATACTTTCGCACTGGAGTCGATGGAATTTATGCGATAGGTGACATTGTTGGCCCTCCTCTTCTAGCACACGTGGCTAGTCATGAAGGTATTATAGCTGCAGAACATGCTGCTGGCCTCAGTCCCCATCCAATGGACTACAGTAGCATTCCTGGTTGTACCTACTGTCAACCCCAAGTTGCTTCAGTAGGACTGACTGAAAAGGCAGCCATTGAGGCTGGTAGAACAGTGAAAACAGGAAACTTCCCCTTTACGGCGAGTGGCAAAGCAGTCGCGATCGCTGAAACAGAAGGGATGGTTAAAGTTGTAGTAGATGCTGAGCTTGAAGAAATTCTTGGAGTCCACATTGTCCACGCTGAAGCAACTGAGCTAATTGCAGAAGCCACTCTTGCAAAAACACATGAAGCAACTGCCTCAAGTATCTTGGAAACTGTGCACGCTCACCCCACTTTGTCCGAAGCTGTAATGGAGGCGATGGGTGCCGCCTTAGGGAAACCTATTCATATTTAAACACTAAATAAATCCTTAATACTTAAGCGCTGATTGTTGAGTAGAAATATCAACAATCAGCACCTTCTAAAAGCCATTGTCATCTAAATCCTTAGTCTGTCAGAATCAGTTAAATATTGAGACTCTTTAGGGAATGAAAATTGTTCAGCGAAGACAATTTAAATGGCTCTAACTCGGATTCGGGTTCAGAAGCCAACGGTGACGAAGCATTAAAAAGGCAACTTGTTAACGCCTTTTCATCCATGCTCGAAGCCCGGCTCGTAGACGAGAAGGCTATTGTTCTCTACAAGCAAAATAAATCCCATTTCCAAATTGGTTGTGCCGGTCATGAGGCTGTTCAAGTTGCTGCAGCAAATGCTTTGAACAATAAAAACGACTGGGCCTACCCCTACTATAGAGATATGGCATTTTGCACGGCTTGGGGTGTAAGCGCTCGAGACCTCTTTCTGGGAATACTCAATAAAGCAGCCGATCCTAGTTCAGGCGGTCGTCAAATGCCCAACCACTACGGTCACAAAGATTTTAATATTGTTAGCCAAAGTTCCCCTACTGGAACTCAGTTTTTACAAGCGGTAGGAGCTGCCAGAGCACTAAATTTTTTCAACTTGAACGGTGTTGTTTATGTTTCTTCTGGAGAAGGAACCACTGCCCAAGGGGCTTATCATGAAGCTCTAAACTGGGCAGCGAGAAAAAAACTTCCTGTAATATTTTTAATCCAAGACAATGACTTTGCGATTAGTGTTCACATTTCGCAACAGATTGCAGGAGAGTCAGTAGCTGACATTTCAAGCGGTTATGAAAACCTAGAAGTTAAGAAAATTGACGGTCTAAATTATCTCGAGTCCTACAACGCGATAAATCAATCCGTTCTCAGAGCCAGAGCTGGAGGTGGACCCGCTGTCATTGTTGCAGACGTAGTTCGCTTACAAAGCCACTCAATCTCAGACAATCAAAGCAAATATAGAAGTTTGGAAGACATACAAACAGATAAAGAAAAAGATCCTATCATTCAATTGGGCTCTTTGCTGAAGCAACAAGAAATACTAAACGAATCCGAACAGGAACTGCTTTACCAGAGAATCAAAAAATCAGTTGATGAAGCAGCCCAATGGGCCGAAGTTCAGGCTGATCCCGATCCAAGTTCTGCTAGTAGTTTTGTCTATGCCAACTCACCAATGGATTCTATCTCTGAATCACCAGCTAAAGGAGAAGAGATCTTCCTTGTCGACTCCTTAAACCATGCTCTTGACGAAGAGATGTCTCGAAACGAGAACATGATCATCTACGGTCAAGACGTGGCCTATGGCAAGGGAGGTGTATTTTCAGTAACCTCTGGCTTGACCGACAAATATGGTGAAAATAGAGTCTTCAATGCTCCATTGGCGGAAGCCTCTATTTGTGGAACAGCCATAGGAATGGCAACTTTAGGCATGAAGCCTGTAGTGGAAATTCAGTTTGGTGACTATGTCTGGACCGGCATGATGCAACTGCGAAACGAGTTAGCCATGATGCACTACAGGTCCAACGGGAACTTTTCTTGTCCAGCCGTAATTCGAATCGCGGTAGGTGGCTACATTCACGGAGCCCTGTATCATTCACAAAACATCGAGGCTACTTTTTCACACTACCCTGGACTCAAAGTTGTCTACCCTTCTAACGCGACTGATGGAAAAGGCCTCTTAAAAACTGCCATACGTGACAATAATCCTGTTTTATTTTTAGAACACAAAGGACTCTATAGGCAGACCTACGCCAAAGGACCAGAGGGTGGCCCTGAAGACCTAATTCCATTTGGCAAGGCAAAGATTATTAGAGAAGGTGAAGACGCTACTATAGTGACTTGGGGAGCTTTAGTTCAAAAGTCCATATTAGCAGCCAAAGAAATGGAGGAAGATGGATTTTCAGTCGAAGTCATTGATCTCCGCTCTATTCGCCCTCTTGATACAAAGTGCATACTCGAGAGCATCTCTAAAACTGGCCGAATCCTCATTGCGCATGAAGATTCTATGTTTATGGGCTTTGGCGCAGAAGTAGCTGCCTTAGTGGCCTCAGAGGGCTTTTCAAGCCTAGATGCACCTGTTATGAGGTTCGCAGGGGCTGAATCTCCTGTGCCACACGCCGTGGCCTTAGAACGGGAGGTTTTACCTCAAACCGATGGTC
>CALKYB010000321.1 GCA_938003565.1 uncultured bacterium | reverse complement strand
TCACTTAGCCTTGGCACTAGCGTATCAACTTGATGACAATATTGCGGAATCAAAAGTCTTTGCAGAAAAATCGCTAAAGCTTGCTAGTAATATTAAGCAAAAAACAGCAGCCGAAACTCTACAAGCTGCTCTGGATCAAGGTTCAATTAGAGCTTCACTTAAAAGCCAAGAGGCCTTTTCCTCCCCAGCCTCAGAAATTAAGAGCTACTTCTCGTCTCACAAAATAATTGGACCAAAACTTGAAACCATTAGTTGGAAAAAAGATAGTGAAGTGCACATTGTCTTAAAAGACTTTCCGATTGGCTCAATGCCAGAAATTGCGAAATCCACTTTCATAGCTAAGTCACAATTAGCTCTAACTGAAATTCGCCCCAAAGTTGACGTGCTAATTTACGATAAAAAACTTCCCAGCATAAAACTTCAGTTTAGCGTGGGAGTGGACTAAGTTCAGTAGAATCAAGCCTTATTTGACTGAGTCGTTCGTGCAAATAAAACTAGCCCTAAACCAATCAAAGATAGCCAAGCTGCGATAATTTGAGCCTGAGTCAAAGATTCACCAACAATAGGTTCAATCCTGATAAACTCCACAAGAAAACGTTCTATAGACATCAGTATCAGATAAATACCAAAAAGTCTGCCAGGTCTATTTACTAGTCCGTCAGAGAGCTTCACGAGAATATATGCGATTATGAAAGAAGCTATACTTTCATAAACGGGAGTTGGATGCATCAACAAGCCCGGGCTGCTTGGAGCTGCCCCATACTCATAGCTGATACACCAAAGCTCAGAGCATTGCTTGCCATAGTCCCCATCACCAGCGAGTTGACAGCCAATTCGACCAACCGCGTAACCCAGAGCTAGGCACGGAGCAATAACATCCAGTAGTTTGAAGAAAGGAAGATTATTTCTTTTCAAATAAACTGTTGTGGCTAAGGACCCTCCGATAAAACCACCATAGAATGTAAAACCCGCGCTACTGAAAATCGCACTGATTGGATCTGCGGCAAAAGTATCAAGGTTAGACAAAACAAAGAGTACTCGAGCCCCTAAAATACCCCCTACAGCACCCCAAAAAATAAGAGGTTCAGCATGCTCGGTATCATAACCTCGTGCTTCAAGAGACAATTCTAAACGTCTCCAAGCCGAAAAAAAACATAAAACCATCATCAGACCAAAACTATGAACTGGAAAGGGTCCTATCTCAAATAGCTTTGGAATCATGGGGAAACTTTTCTAAACTTATGTCCACTCAAACTGCATCAGGAAACCCTGGCTAAAAGCCGCTCTAATGCTCCGATATACTCAAGCGAATCCCAGGGCCGCTCCCCCACCACTCGAGGCGCATTACTACTCGACTCAGGATCGAGAAAATTTAAAAATTTTCCATCTGGCCCAATAAAAAATGTTTCAGGAACTCCTGTTAAACCTAGGAGCTTATCCAAAGATTTCTCACTTGTTTGCAACACCGAAAAGCTTAGTGAGTTTTTGTTTCGAAATGAATCAATCCTCTCTAGAGCCTCTTTCTCGTCAATTGAAATCGCTACAATCTCCAAGCCCTTACTCCCGAGCTTCTTATAGAGTCGCTCAAGTGAGGGCATTTCAGCAAGACAAGGAGTACACCACAAAGCCCAGAAATTTAGCATCACGGTCTTGCCTTGGTATTTTTCTAAACTTACCGGCTGGCCATCAAGGTCAACAATTTCAAACTTTGGCACCAAGAGTCCAGCCATTGCTGGCGATGACTTAGCTTCAGATGTATCATTCTCAGAATTTAGCGCAGGATGATTGAAGGCACCAAGTTTGTCAGTTGACAGCGCAGCCGCATCTTCATCTGAAGCTTGTTGGCAGCTCGTCAAAAATAACAATGGCAAAAACAGAAATTTGCAACTCAGGCGCCAGCTTAAAGAATCAGAAGAGCCCTTACCTAGCAATAGCATCAAGCCAAACCTCTACTACTTTTTAGCAGCTTCGGCTCCAGCTTTGGCGTAGCGACGTTTAAATCGCTCTACCCTACCAGCAGTATCGACGAGTTTTTGGGTTCCAGTATAAAAAGGATGGCAGGCGCTACAAATGGCGACTTTAATTTCTGACAAAGTCGAGCGAGTCGAGAAACTGTTTCCACAACTACAACTAACACTGCAGTCTTGGTATTCTGGGTGAATTCCTTCTTTCATCTATTTATCTCAATTACATATAAATTTGATAATCTGTAGCCCTAAGCTAAGGCGATGAACTACCTGTTTATTTGGCCTAGGTCAAGGTCTGGAATTACGACCATTATAGTGAGCAATACGCCTTATCGCTTTTCTTATTATTTAGGGTGTGACAGGTTTAAAAGCACTGCCCTTTAGCCGAAGACTCGCTACTACAACCTACAATTTGTATATGTAGTTCTACTGAACTTGGCTAGATGATTTAACTGAATTTGTTTAAAAGATATTTAGGCTTCTACAGTGAAGAACCACCTGAAAATCATGTTACTGCGGGCCTTTCTGAGTGTCTGCAAATTGCTGCCTTTGCGCTATGCCTCTCGTATGGGCACCTTCCTCGGCCGCATTATGATCCTAATTCAGAGAAAAGAACTACGGATCGCCACTGAGCAGATTAGCTATGCTCTTTGCTTGCCTTTGCTCCCGGCAGAAATTATGGCCAAAAAGAACTTTTTAACCGTTGCCAAACTTACTGCAGAGGCATTTCGAATTCCAGAAATTCTCAACGATCAATCCACCAAGGCTGGTGTGGCTTGCTCTGAACATCGGCCGCCCGAAGCTTTTCCTCAATTTGAACTTCAAGGAGACAGTGAACTCATCCTAGATCTAGGCAAAGAAAAACAAGGGTCAATTGTCTTGTCTGGACATATAGGTTGTTTCGAACTCTTGGCGGCCTATTATGTAGCCCGGGGACTAGACCTCTACGCTATAGCACGCTCACCAAACCGACAGTGGTTTAACAAGTGGCTCACAACATTGCGAGAGGATTACAAGGTTAAAACAATTTGGCGTGATGACCCTTCCTCGGGTGCTACGATGTTACGGGCTCTTC
>CALKYB010000320.1 GCA_938003565.1 uncultured bacterium | reverse complement strand
CTCCTCCAGTGACTATAATCATTTAAACCTTAAGAAATCCATTGTAAGCCTGTTCAAACGCTTCTATCGAAGCTTGAATTATATCAGGTGAAGTTCCGGTGCCAAGCGAGGTCACTCCTTTTTGTTTAAGCTTCAGCTCAGCAAATACAACAGCGTTGGTTCCTCTGTTTCTAATATCTACACGGTAGTCCATTAAACTAAATTCTAGATTGTCGCCACCTCCATCGCGAAGTGCATTGATTAGAGCATCGACCGGACCAACACCTTCTGCCGAGCCATTAAACTCTTTACCGTTAACTAAAATTTTAACCTTCGCCGTTGGCTTCTTGTCCTTTATGGTTATGACTTCATAGTCTTTAACTTTTAGAACTTCTTTTTTAGGGCTTTCAGGTGTTTCCAAAACATCCTGGGCTGCGTCTTGTAGATCTGAGAAGGTCACGGGCTTGCCTTTAACTAAAAAGCCAGCAATCATTTTTTTAATTCTCTTTATTGACTCTTCATCCCAAGAAGTTTCAAAGTGCTCTAGTAAAGTCTTCTTCAAGGTTGGTAGGTCAGGTTCTTTTTCAAAAAGAACTTTATCCTTTTCAGTAAAGGAAACTGTTTTGCCTTCAAAAAACTTTGCTTCATAGAGGCTGAGGAAACTGTCTACTTCTGGGTAAATGGTGGGAGGCTTAATAGCGATTTTTAGAATTGTAGTTGGGTCTTTTAGGCCGCCACCTGTTAGCACACAAACGACTTTCTTGCCGGCATATTTACCATTTTTGCCATCTTTTATTAAGCAAGCCACACTGGCAGCGCAGCTAGCTTCTACAAATAGCCCTTCTTCTTTTGACAGTCGGTATTGGGCTTCAAGCATTTCAGTGTCAGAAAAGCCAGCAGCAAAACCACCACTACTGTAAACGGCATCTAGGGCTTTGACTCCGTCAATTGGGTCTCCAATACCAATCGCTCCAGCTACGGTGCTAACAGAAGTTACCGGTTCAATATGTTTTAAGTTCTTATTGAAGCTGTTTACAACTGGAGATGCTCCAGATGCTTGAACAGCAACTAACTCCGGCATATGGTCAACAAACCCAAGTTCCATGTATTCCCGATATCCTTTAGCGTAGGCAGCCATGTTAGTGCCACAACCTACCGGGACAATAATTGCGTCTGGAACATTAAAGAACATTTGATCTAGCAATTCAAAGACAGCAGTTTTGTGTCCTTCAACTCGATATGCGTAGTCACCTGCAAGGTAGAAACCGAGTTGTTCAGCCACGCTGCGGGCCATTATAGCTGCGTCGTTATAAGTGCCCTTAATTTTAACTATTCGACCACCGTATGCAATTGACTGAGATATTTTAGAAGCGGGTGTGTCTTCGGGTACAAAAATAAAGCAAGGGAGTTGAGCTGCTGCCGCGTAGCATGAGCATGAAGCTGCCATATTACCAGTGGATGCAACTGTTATTGCCTTAACGCCGAGCTCTTTTGCCTTAGTTAATTCTACTGCGGATCCTCTATCTTTGAATGATCCCGTTGGGTTTTGAGACTCTAGTTTGAAATGTAGATCTATTCCTAACTCTGGTCCAATGACTTTACTTTTAATAAGCGGGGTAGAGCCTTCTTTGAGAGAAATGAATTTTTCATGATCCCTAATTGGCATCAAGGGGAGGTATTTTGAAACAAACGGGGGAGATTTGTGAAAGTACTCTTCGTTTATTTTGGACTTAATTTCATCCAAGTTCATTACCACTTCCCAGGGATTTTTTCCTGTAAAGACGAAATTTTTCGGGGTCACTTTTTCATGAGTGACAAAGTCGCGCAGGTGGTAGAGGTTGTTTGGCATGTTTGATTAGCAGGAGGCGCCAAAAGCACCTCCTGCCTTGAGTAAAGGTTTAAGTTGAAGGTCGCAGTTTGCGAACCTGGCTTCCTGCTTGCCAAAGTTCAGACTCACGAATTTCTTTCAACTCTTCCTCAAGTTTAACTCGGTAGTCAGGCTTGCTGTTAGCATCAATTGTAACTTGAGCTTCTTCACCAGATTTAACTTGATCATAGAGGTCTGTGAACACAGGAGCTACTGCATCACGAAACTTATGACGCCAGTCCAATGCCCCTCTTTGAGCTGTTGTAGAACAGTTAGCATACATCCAGTCCATGCCATTCTCGCCAACGAGAGGAACCAAGCTTTGAGTCAACTCTTCAACTGTTTCATTAAAGGCTTCACTTGGAGAGTGTCCGCGCTTACGAAGCTCAGCATACTGAGCTTCAATCATTCCGGCCAACGCTCCCATTAGGACTCCACGTTCACCAACTAGGTCACTGAAGACTTCTTTTTCGAAAGTAGTTTCGAAAAGATATCCAGAGCCTACTCCGATCCCATAAGCGATAGCTCGGTCTTTGGCGTTTCCAGTCGCATCTTGGAATATCGCGTAGCTAGAGTTTATTCCTCTACCAGCTTCGAAAAGTCTTCTTACACTTGTTCCTGAACCTTTTGGAGCAACTAATACAACATCAACTCCTTCTGGAGGAATGATGCCAGTTTTGTCTTTATAAGTACATCCAAAGCCATGAGAGAAGTAAAGTGCGTTCCCCGGCTGAAGTCTTTCTTTAATCGTTGGCCACGCAGCAATTTGACCAGCGTCTGAAAGTAGATTGCAGATAAACGTTCCTTTATCGCAGGCGTCTTCTATCGTAAACAGGTCTTCACCCTCTTTGAAGCCGTCTTCGACTGCTTTATCCCAAGAAGGAGAAGGCTTACGCTGTCCAACAATCACGTTAAAACCGTTATCTCTAAGATTCAAAGCCTGAGCTGGTCCCTGAACACCATAACCAATGATGGCAATAGTTTCGTCCTTAAGAATCTCTCTGGCTTTATCGAGAGAGAATTCTTCTCTAGTTACAACGGTCTCTTCAACATCACCGAATTTAAGCTTTGCCATTTTCTCTTTGTTCTCCATAATTTTTAATTGTCGAGATACTTTTCCCCAACTATCCTTTTTTGTTTAAGCAGGGCTACGCGCCCTGAGCGAATAAATTCTTCAATTCCATAAGGCTCAAGTAACAACTGAAGCGAGGTAATCTCTTCGTGATCGCCGGTAATCTCAACAATCAAACGCTCGTCGTTACCAGAGGCAATTGAAGCACCATATCTATTAGCAAGCTCTTCTATTTCAGAACGCTTTTCTGGAGCCGGAGCATTAACCTTAATCAATGCTACTTCTCTACAAACTAGATGGCTTTTTCTACAAACATAAGCATCTACAACTTCAATCACTCGTCGCATTTGCTTTACCACGACTTCAGCGAGGTTTTTGTCTGTTTTCACAACAATTGTAAACCTTGAGATACCTTTAGTTTCAGTTTCAGAAACGGAGAGACTCTCAACGTTAATTTTTCTACGAGTAAATAAGTCTGTAATCCTGTGTAGGACACCTGGACTGTTCTCCGTAATTGCTGTGAATGTAAAATCTTGAGCCATGTTTTTTAGTCTATAACTATTCCAATCTAATGTTTGCTACTGATTCTCCAGATGGGACCATTGGGAATACATTCTCTTCTTTCTCTACAACGACTTCGAGTAGGTAGGGTCCATCTGTGTTAAGCATTTTGTCTACCGCAGCTTCAAGCTCAGCAGAGGCATTAACTCTTGCAGCAGGTATGCCAAAGCCATCGGAGATTTTTACAAAGTCCGGGTTGTCCATATGAACAAAAGAGTAGCGTTTATCAAAAAACATCTCCTGCCACTGTCTGACCATTCCCAGATAGTTATTATTTAAAATGATTATCTTAACCCCAACGTTTTCTTGGCGAATTGTCGCTAGTTCCTGCAAAGTCATTTGGAAACTACCATCGCCAATAATTGCAAGAACTTCTCGATCCGGTGCACCTACTTTTGCACCGAAGGCTGCAGGTAGCGAAAAACCCATGGTCCCGAGTCCACCAGAGGATATGAAGCTGTTTGATTTTTTAAACTTATAATAGCGGGCACTCATCATTTGATGCTGACCTACGTCAGGCACCACAATCGCGTTGCCAGAGGTTTTTTGAGATAATAGGTTGATGGTTTGGCCCATTGATATTTTGTCAGCGTTCTTTGGCTTTAAGTCAGAGCTAATTACTTTGGCTTGCTCTTCCTCCGCACATTTTTTAAAATTACTGAACCAGTCTGAATGGGAATTTTCTTCCACTAGAGGCAACAAGCCTTCCAGAGCCTTTTTGGCTTCGCAAACTAGGGCAACATCCACCGTCACGTTCTTGTTTATTTCAGCCGGGTCTATGTCTACATGGATGATTTTGGCCTGTTTTGCGTAGGAAGCCAGGTTGCCCGTTACGCGATCGTCAAATCGCATACCGACAGCAATAATTAGGTCGGCCTGGTTAGTTAGAACATTTGGGCCATAGTTGCCATGCATTCCCAACATACCAACGTAGTTTTTATGATCTGTTGGGAAAGCTGAAAGACCTAACAAGGTACTCGCCGCGGGAACACCTGATTTTTCAACAAAGTTTCTCAAGGCCTCTTCCGCCTTGGAGATTAGAACGCCGTGGCCAACAAAAAGAAGGGGCTTCGAAGAAGAATTTATTAGTTCAGCAGCTTCTGCTAAATCTTCCTCGCTCGGATCAGGAAGAACTTCAATGCTGGGGATTGACGTTACCTTTTTGTAATTAAAATCTAGCTCGTCGAACTGAGCATTCTTAGTTATGTCAACAACAACCGGCCCAGGTCTTCCACTATTAGCTATAAAAAAAGCTTTCGCTAGAATTCCGGGAATCTCTTCAGCTTTAGTAACTTGGTAATTCCATTTAGTGATGGGCATCGTGATTCCAATCACGTCAGTTTCCTGGAAAGCATCAGTGCCTAGGAACTGAGCCGGAACTTGACCAGTGATGCAGACGATTGGCACAGAATCAAGCATTGCATCAGCAATGCCAGTTACCAAGTTAGTTGCTCCAGGACCACTTGTTGCTATGGCAACGCCAACTTTGCCAGCAGCTCGAGCATAGCCCTCAGCGGCATGGGAAGCTCCTTGCTCGTGACGCACTAAAATGTGTTTGACTTTATCCTGGTAGTCGTAAAGAGCATCATAGAGAGGCATGATTGCCCCGCCGGGATAACCGAATACGGTATCAACCCCTTCCTGTATGAGGCTCTCAACAATGGCTTTGGCACCGGTCATTTTCATCGGACTGTCAATGGGTATTAGAGTCGAACAACGATTTCCTACTAAAAAAGCAGATTATACATAGCTTTAACAAAAAATAAAG
>CALKYB010000319.1 GCA_938003565.1 uncultured bacterium | reverse complement strand
CTATGTATTTTTGCCCAGGGGTATAAACTATTTACTGTCCTGCTTCTTAGTTCCGGGCTCTGACTCGTCCAGAAATAGCCTGGCGCCAAATCACAATACAATCTCTAGAAGTTTGGGAGGGTGCCGGGATTTAGAAAGGGGGTAAGCCTTCATAGGTAACAATTCCAAGGCTTAGAGCGGGTTGACTATCTTTGAATCATTGATTTTCCCATTAAAGAGTAAAATACAATCTTTATCTATTTGGTTAACTAATTGTTGATTTCCTTTGATGCAAAACCTAGTAAAACTTGTAAATATTTGTTTAATTTCGCATATTAACCAGTCATGCCTGGGTTGCTCGCATTAGAGCCCAGGGGGAAGTACCGGATTTTTGGCTTAGTTGGTCAGATATAGAATTAGACTTTTAGGTTAATCGCCTGGAGGTTAGTTTGATTATTCTTATTAGAAGCTGTTGCTTTGTCTGTGCCGGTAGGGAATTGTTTTTTATTTTTCATTAATTTGGAGAAGTCATGTTGATATCGTTAGATAATAGAAAGTTTACTCGTTTTGTTTCCGTTGGAATGTTAGCCGTTTGCAGCTCTTTGGTAGCTTGTAAGGGTGGTAGTGACACGGGAGCTAGCACTGGGTCGATAGTAGATTCTATGGTTGATAAAACTGTAAACGCTGCGGAGTCTGTAGGGAACGCTGCTGGTTCTGTTGCCGAGAGTGCTAAAAATGTTGCTGAAAAGACAGCTGAAATTGCCGGGGACAGCGCAGGTGGTGCTGGAGCTGCAATTAAGAATGCTGCTGATATGGCTGGAAGTGCAGCTGGTGCGGTTGCTGATGGAGCGGCTAAGGTAGCGGGCGGAGCGGCTCAAGTTGCTGGAGACGCTGCTTCTGGTGCTGTTGATATGGCAGGAGACGCCGCTTCGGGCGCTGCTGATGTTGCAGGTGATGTTGCATCTGGAACAGCCAATGCTGCAGGTGATGTAGTTTCTGGGGTAGGTAATGTTGCTGGTGACGTAGTGTCGGGAGCAGGTGATGTAGCTTCAGGAACTGTGGATGCTGTTGGAAGTGCGGCGGCTGGTGCTGGCAACGTTGCTGGCTCTGTTGCTGATGGGGCAGTTAGTGCTGCCGAAGGCGCTGCTCAAGGTGCTGCAAACGCTGCTGGTGCAGCAGTAGACGGTGCCGTGGGAGCAGCAGGAGCTGTTGGAAGCGCAGCAGCAGGTGCTGCTGGTGGTCTTCTTGACGCAGCCAAAGGTGCCGCTGGTGCAGCGGTAGACGCTGGAACTTCGGCGGTTGATGCTGCTGGAGATATCGTTGGAGGAACTGAGTAGGTTCCGCGAGGATGTAAATATTTAAAAAGGCCGCCACAGATTGTGAGCGGCCTTTTTTTTGGTCTTGATTGGGAGTATCTGTTCGCATGAAGTTATTAAATTGGTCTGAATCTATCGCTAGATTGCAGGATGATAAAGAACTCTATCTGGAGGTTTGTGAAATCTTTGTAGATGAAATTCCCAAACTCGTCGAGAGTCTCGGCCATAGTGTTGTTGAAAAATCTAAACCAGAAGATATTGCCTCTCTTTTTCACAGTATAAGAGGGGCTGCTGCTAATATCGGCGCTGAGAAGTTAGCCGATATTTCAGCTGGGCTAGAAATTAAGATTCGTAATTTAGCCAATATAGATTGGGAGGAAGGTTTAGAGCTCCAGGAGTTTGAAAAGGTGAAAGATGACACACTTAGAGAAGTTCACGAATACTTAGAAAGTTGCCGTTAGTTTCTTCCGAAAAAACGATAAAAATATTTTTATAAAACAAAGTTCAGCCTAAGATTTTTTAAGATTGGTTAGTTTACTCGCAAGCCAAAAGGCTGGTCCGCTAAGGGAGTACAGTGTGAAACCGGTCAAAAACACAACTTTGCTATTGTACCAAGCCAGCGCGACTGTTGCGCTAATAAGAATCAAAACGTGAACCGGATTTACGTTGGATGGGGTCAAATATTTGGGGCTTTTATAGTTGAAAGAGCTTACCATCAGAACTGAGATCAGTAGGGAATAAACAGCTACTGCTGTAGCTTGCCAGGTCGAAACTAAGGGGGATGGACTAAAATAAACTAGTGCGGCTAACGAACAAGCGGCAGAAGGTATTGGTAGACCTTCAAAGCCTTTTTTCACTGGTTTATCCTCTTCTGGTAGATTGAATCTGGCCAATCTTGAAGCACCACAAACCAAAAAAATAAATGCTACTGGAACCCCTAATTCAATTTGCAGTGGCCGAAACGCCCAACTGTATAAAATCACAGCGGGAGCTACTCCAAAGGCAATTACGTCACTGAGAGAATCTAGTTGCTTACCAAATTCACTTGTAGCATTTAACTTTCGGGCTACTCTTCCATCTAAGCCGTCTAAAAAAAAGGCGACACCAATACAAGTTGAAGCCTGTAAAAGTTTGCCCTCTAAGCAGCTCAAAACTGAGAGAAAGCCAGCGAATACACCTATTGATGTAATTAAGCTGGGGATAATATAGGCCTTACTCTGTAAACTGTTCCTAACTAGTGTAGGCCCAAACTTCTTAGTTCGTTTCTCGGCTAAGTTCATAATCGATGGCCTCTCATTACTGTGGTCAAAATACTGATTAGCAGCTTTCTCTAGTAGATTTATAGGTAATTGCCGCTCTAGGTATACTATAGGACAATTAGGGGGTTTAGATCTAGAACCACTCTTAACCGTTAGTTTTAGTAAGATATGATTGATCCATTTTGGGCTTAGACCTTTTTGGAATCGTCTCGCCATTTACTACTATCATCTCATAAGTATCTCAATTGATACTATTGTAAGAGGTACTTTTTGCAGCTATTATCTTTCGACGTCCGGCAGATTGGCTTTTTAATATTAATTATTATTTTAATTTAACTCGAGGATTTACTTAAATGGCTCGTATAACAGTTGAAGATTGCCTAGATTACGAAAGAAATAGATTCTCTTTGGTCTTGTTGGCTTCTCGCCGGGCTAAGGCCCTTCTGAGCGGGAGACCTCCTGTTACAGATTCCAAGGGCAATAAGTCAGTCGTTACCTCTCTTCGGGAGATAGCGGATGGAAAAGTTAGGTTTAAATACCCGATTGAGGAATCCTCAACACTCGCGATTCCATCTGAGCGAAGCATAGCCCATGAGACTAAGGATGTTGAAGTCAATGAACTAAACTCTTCGGAAGACTCCGTGGCTTCAATTAACCCTACATCTGATTCTAGCACTCATTAGTTTTAGTAAAACTGATTTAGTAAATATATTAGTGGTTCAGAGGCTCCTCCCATAATTCTGGGAGCAGATTTTGGCTTCAGTTTCTGAGTCTTTTATTACCCTGATAAGGTAAATCTGCTAATTGTTAACCTTAGAGTAAACGCAATTTCTTTTAATCCTTCTTTTAGAAGTTTAAAGAGTGCAGGGGTGGGCTTTTGGAAAAGTTAGCTGACATCTGTAGTTCGATAGCCGAATACGATCCCACATTTGATCGAGAGCTTGTTCAAAAAGCCTATAGCTTTGTTCATACCAAACATAAAGGGCAGACTCGAGCTTCAGGTGAGCCGTATGTTAGTCACGTTGCTGAAGTTGCGATTTTGGCTACTAGACTTCAACTAGACTCCGACTCGATCGTGACTGCGCTATTGCATGACACGGTGGAGGATACTGGAGTCACACTTGAGGATCTCGCATCTCAGTTTGGGAGTACCGTAGCTAGTCTTGTTGATGGTGTTACAAAGCTAAGTAAAATTAGCTTTAGCTCAAGAGCTGAGCAGCAAGCAGAAAATTTTCGGAAAATGTTGCTTGCCATGGCAGAGGACATTCGCGTTTTGTTAATCAAACTTTGTGATAGAACTCACAATATGCGCACTTTGGAGTTTCTTTCAGAGTCCCGACGGTTACGGATTTCAAAGGAAACTTTAGAGATTTATGCCCCACTGGCCCATCGGCTCGGAATTAACTGGATGAAGTCAGAATTGGAAGATCTAAGTTTCCGATATTTAAAGCCAAACTCCTACCAGGATATTAAAACTTCTGTTGCTCAAAAAAAAGATGAGAGGCAGTTGTATATCGATCAAACTGTATCCTTGATTACGCGGGAGCTTGAGCAAAATAAATTAAAGGGGGAGGTTACTGGTCGGCCTAAAACTTTTTACTCCATCTTTAAGAAAATGGAGGAGCAAGGCCTTCTATTTGAAGAGATCCATGATTTGATTGCTTTTCGAGTTATAGTTGAAAGCTCTATTGAATGTTACCAAGTTTTAGGAATTCT
>CALKYB010000318.1 GCA_938003565.1 uncultured bacterium | reverse complement strand
TTCAGGAATATAGGTAGCAATCTTTGAGTGGTGAGTGCGTTTCTGTCTGTAGAGATTAATTTTTAGAATTGTTTGTTAAAGTGAACTTTCGGGTTCGCAATTATTGACTGAAGTAAAAAGGAAGATTCAAAATGTCTAATTCAAAATACCCACCCGGATATATTCCTATGACACACCATCAGTTGGGTCAGGGATCGAGTTCTGGCAATGGCAATGGCAAAGGCAGGTCTGGAGGAAATGGCTCGGGTAATTCTAAAAGATCTTCCAAGCGTAATGATAGAAACTCTTCTAAGGGAGGGGGCAATTCACGGCGGATGCCATCTGGTAAGGGTAGAACTGCTCGGCCAGGACCTTCTAGGGGTAACACGGGCTCTAATCAGTCCAATGGCAATGGCGCCTCGGAATCAGGAGAATAATTATGGGTCATATAGTAAAACTGACTCTCCGCGAGGTGAACCATGGGTAAGGAAGACCAAATAGAGCTAAATGGCGTTATTAAAGAATGCTACCCTAATACGACATTTCTTGTTGAATGTGAGAACGGGCATGAATTGATTGCCTATTTGGCTGGGAAAATGAGGAAGTATTATATCCGAGTTTTGCCTGGTGACCACGTCTTGGTTCAAATCTCCCCCTATGATCTTACTAAAGGTAGAATTTCTCGAAGATTCACAAAACCACCAAAGAAAGAAGCCCCTGCTCCAGAAAAAAATGAAGCAGACGAATCAGAAACTTCATCTTAGAATAGAAGTAATATACTCGTAGTTTTATGTCTGTAGTTCTTGTTAATCGGGTGTCTCTAACTAATATTCAGATTCATGAAAAAAATCCTCGTTCCAGTAAAGCGTGTTCCGGACTACGAAACTAAAATAAAGGTCAAGCCTGATGGATCGGGTATTCAAACTGATGGAATTAAGTGGATTGTTAATCCCTTTGATGAGATAGCTGTTGAAGAAGCTGTTCGCCTAAAAGAAAAATTGGGTGAAGTAGAAATTACTGTAGTTTCAATTGGACCCTCTGATTCTACAGAACAGATTAGAACAGGCCTCGCCATGGGGGCTGACAAGGGCGTGTTAGTTTTATCTGAGGCTGAAATTGACTCCGATACTGCTGCCAGAACCTTGGAGCAGGTATTCAAAAAGGAACAATTTGATTTAGTTTTAATGGGCAAACAAGCCATTGACTCTGATGCTAATCAAACAGGTCAGCTACTGGCTGCTAGCTTAGGCTTACCTCAAGCTACGTTTGCATCAAAGTTAAATGTTGCTGATGATTGGTCGACTGCTGAAGTAACTCGAGAGGTAGATGGTGGACTTGAGACACTCAAGGTCAGTCTGCCAGCCGTCGTCACCACTGATTTGAGGCTAAATGAGCCCAGGTATCCTTCCTTACCTGGTATTGTTAAAGCGAAGAAAAAGCCTTTAGAAGAAATTTCTATTTCAGAGCTTGGGGTTGATTTAACAAGCAAGGTAAAAATATTAAAAGTTGCTCCTCCGGCGGATCGAAAAGCTGGTATTATTGTTGATTCAGTGGATCAGCTCGTAGATAAGCTAAAGAACGAGGCAAAGGTTCTTTAGTTGTAGTAGTTTTAAAGATGTTTTTAGACAAATTTTTTAAGGGCTTTAACTTATGTTGCTTGTCTTAATTGAACAAAATGGTTCGAAGCTGGGAAAAGCGGGTCGAATTGCGATTTCAGCTGCTTTAAGTGCCAAGGAAACACACGGTTATGAGAGTGTTGTAGGAGTACTCCTTGGTGGCTCTGGAACTGCTGAAGCTGCTAAGGAGGCTAGCAAATATGGCTTAGATAAGATTGTCTATTTAGAGGATCCGAGTTTAGCCAATTATCTAGCTGGCACCTACTCATCGATTTTAATAGATGCGGCCAATAACCTAGAAGCCAAAGCTGTTATGTCTCTCTCGGGAACAACCGGAAAGGATATGATGCCTAGGGTTGCTCAAGCACTTGATGCCGGACAATCGAGTGATACCCTGGAATTTCTACCCAATCGCCAATATCGCCGTCCAATGTATGCTGGCAATGTTATTGCCGACATAGAGTTAACAACTGAGAGACAAGTAGTTACTGTTCGATCTACAGCTTTTGACGCTGCAGTTGAGCAGGGCGAATGTCCGGTAGAAAATTTGGATTTGAAAGTTGAATCAGATTCACAACAGCAATTTGTTAGCTTTGATTCAGTTGATAGCGAGCGACCGGAACTCACGGAAGCTGAAGCTGTAGTTAGTGGTGGGAGGGCTCTAAAATCCGAAGAGAATTTTAAGGAGTATATTGAGCCCTTGGCGGACAAGCTGGGGGCAGCTATTGGTGCTAGTCGAGCTGCGGTTGACTCTGGTTATGCTCCAAATGATTGGCAAGTTGGACAAACTGGAAAAGTGGTTGCACCAAATTTATATATCGCTATTGGTATTTCCGGTGCAATCCAGCACTTGGCGGGTATGAAGGACTCCAAAACCATAGTAGCGATTAATAAGGATGCTGAGGCACCTATTTTTGAAATTGCTGATTATGGTCTAGTTGCAGATTTGTTTGATGTTCTCCCCGAACTGACGGAAAAACTCTAAGCAACCCTATCCTTAGATAGGCCGAAAATGTAACGGTCTGAGTCTGGTTCGGTAGGATTTGGTGTTATTCTAAAGCTGCTAGGGGAAGATCGCCCAGGGCGCTTTGTTAATTATTTTAGTTCTACCTCAAGCCTGTTACTTAACAGAACCTTCTTATGCCTTTGCTACAAAAATTTTTAATAGCTCTATTAATCCTACTAGCCTCAGCCTGCCAGAATGAAGATCGCCTCAAGTTTCTTAATCCAAACGGAACTCTCACTCAATCATTTAAGGTCGAGTTTGCCAGAACCCCTTCGCAAATTAAACGAGGGTTGATGTATCGAAAATCATTGCCTCAAGGGGAGGGAATGTTATTTGTTTTTCCGGATAGCAAGATCCGCTCCTTCTGGATGGAGAACACCTACATTCCACTGGATATTATATTCATAGATAAGGATGGAAAGGTTGTCTCGATCCAAGCTAATGCTAAACCATTGACTAGAACATCCCGGAAGAGCTCTGCTCCGGCTAAGTTCGTTCTTGAAATAAATGCAGGGTTGGCTGAGAGCTTTGGGATTGTCCCAGGGAGTATTATGCAAAAGAACGGCTTCTAGGTCCCTAGCCAGTATGAAATATGGTGTTTCCTGATATTTATTATATAGATTAATGAAAATCTTTCTCTATCATAGTTTTACTCTTATGGGCCAAGTTGTCCGAGGGTAGAGAGCTGAAGAACTCCCTAGTTTGCCCCTAAATCAAGAGGATTCCTTAGCTAAAGCATTTAGGGGCCTTTATATAACTTATTTATTGAAAAAAAATATAGGAAAGTTGCTCCCTTCTTGGAGAACTCGCGTCTAAGACTTTGTTAGATTTTTCGAAACGAGATGATTTTTTCTGTTACGAGAGCTGTTTAGAAATGCTAGAGTTCGCCCAAGCACTGAGCTCCTAGCGGTTCTACTAAGAAAGAATTGGTCTGGGTTTTTAGGTCTGAGTCATTAGATTTGTATTTACTGATTCTAATCGGCTTAGTTCAGATAGTGTTGGGTTAGTTTCTTTGAGCACTAAGTTAATTTTGAGTTTGTTTAGTGTCTGGCAGTTGTTATTTTAATGGAGTCTTCTAAGATGAAAATGGTATCAAAATATTTCGCAGTATCCCTTCTAAGTGGTGTGTTTTTACTACCGACTGGCGCAGTTTATGCGGATGGTTGCGCACCTGGTCAACCTTGCTGGGATGATGCTCCAAAAGTTCAAAAGCGTGTACCTGTCAGGCGTGAAAATATTCCAGCACCAGCACCAGTTCGTAAAAAGAGCCCGATTGAGGTTGCTCCTACTCCAATGGCTAAAGAGTCAGGGCCTTTGAACCTAGGAATAGCGGGCGGTGTAAACTTGCTATATCTAAACTGCGAAGACACCACTGTGCTGCCAAGCTTAATGGTGGATTACCAACCTGATGCAGACTTACCAATTAATCTTCGACTTGGAGTTGAAGGTGGCAAGTTAGATGCAGAGCAGGGATACTATACTCCAAGTAGCCAGTTTTTTATGGATAAGATTGATACCACTTTGATTCGTGTTCCACTTTCAGTTGAATATATTCATCCTGTAGGTGAGGAAACTAAAGTCTTTATGGGTGGTGGACCAAGCTTGCTAATGATTGATGGTGATGCTGACAATAGTGGCATTGAAGTTGATGATACAGATGTAGGATTACACCTAGGCGCTCGGGTTCAACAAGCAATCAGTGATAACATCGCTGTATCTCTTGAAGGCGGGTATATGTTCGCTGAAATGGACGCTGCAGGGGATGATTTTGACCTGAACGGAGCGTTTACAGGGCTGCACCTTGTTGGAACTCTAGACTAAAATTAAACGATTTTATGTTTGATTTCAAAAGCCTCCTTTGGGAGGCTTTTTTTATTCCCAAAGAGTTGTTGTTCGTATCTTGGGGTCGGGATGGCGTTTAAATAGTTTTGTATGTTTTCCTAGATTTTCTACGGGAGTCTCTTGTATAATTTGAGTAATATTTTCCCTTCCTTCAATCCTCTCAGTTTTTGTAAGACTATTTATTGCAAAAGAATCAGCCTTTAGCTCCCACTCCTGATAAATATGCTCCAGTCGATTTCTTTGTTTCTCACTAAGAATATAGTTTTCTAGATTTGGCGCGAAATGGTTGTATTTAACGTGAGCATATTCATGGGCTAGAACAAACTTTAGAGTAGATGGGTTGTTTATCTTCTGAAAGAGCCCATTTGAGAGTAGAATGGAGTAGCTAGAGTCGGGATTTTTTCTTCCTTCAGCTATCGTTCTATTGCTCTCTAAAATTCGAATGCTGACTTTATTTTCGACAGTTTTTTTGTCCTCGCCCCTATCGGAGCTAACGATTTTGTCTAGAGTCGAAGTAGCAAAGTTTCTCCAACTACAAAGAGAGCTGTTTTTATAATTGCTTGAAATTTCAGTTTTCTGGTGAAGCAAAGGTTTAGGCGTGACTGGCAAATTTAGGCCAGTGCCAGGAATCCCAAGAACCAACCATGGGAGGATGTTCGAAAGTAGGGGATTCAATAATAGACCCTAAAAGTGTGGGACCCTAGAGAAGAGGGTCCCAGCAAAACCTGAGAATAAAAACCTGTTGTTGGTTAAAATCTGCCAACACAAGTAAGAGTTCTCAAAAATAGATAAAGATTCTTCTTTCGAGTTTAGTCAGGACCATGTGTTACAAAGCTGTTACATTTATCGCTATTTTTGGTGGGTAGTTAACTAATTCACAAAATTTTTTGGCAACAAATCTCACAAGTTGAATCTAAGTAATATAGCCTTCATACCGGGAAGAATTTCGAATGTGGCTTGTTAGCTGTGCCGTACTTTGTTGAGACTATTTAAGGAGAGGTGGAAAGTTAATGACTTTGCCTCATTATAGACTGTGTCTACTGAATTTAGTGAATTGGAAAGAGCTACGATATTGCCGGAGCGAGATTCGCCTACGAGCGGCTCTGATCGGCAACGCAAGAGTCTAGAGTGGTTGCTTGACACCTATGAAGCAAATCGTGGGACAGAACAGTTGGTAATACTTCAAGGGGCTCCGGACCCTGATGCAATATCTAGTTCATTGGCCCTAGATTTTCTGGCGTCAGAATATGACATAAAGACGGTAGTTCTTACATTTCAAAATGTTAGTCATAATGAGAATAGAGCACTAGTTAAAAGACTGGGTATTAACTTAGTAAAATATAGCGGCGAATTAGACCTCTCAAGGTTTAAACACTATAGCATTGTGGACTCTCAGAAGTTTAATACCCCCATAGACAAAAAGCTTGTTGAGGGAGGGGTTGAATTTTTAATTCATTTGGATCATCACAGAGGGGATTCTACACAATCGCCAGCTCTCATAGTTGATATTCAACCAAATGTTCAGTCCACTGCAACAATTCTTATAAATGATTACTTAAAAACGGTTTCTCCAGAAGGCTTGAGTGGAGGAGATGAAGTTCAAAATAGACTAGCTACAGCTTTGATGCATGGTATTCGAACGGACACAGCTGGTTTTAATACTGCCACAAAAGCTGACTATGAAGCCGCTAGTTGGATATCTTCTGCTGTAGATCAACAGACCATTAAGTTGATAGAAAAAAGGGTTTTAGCTCCCTCAATGCTTTCAATTCTAGAAGCCGCATTGGTTAATAGAAGCATTCACGACAACTTTATTTTCTCTCATGTTGGATCAATTCGTGAGATCGATAGAGACGGTATCCCTCAAGCTGCTGAGCTTCTTTTGTCTAGAGAAGGAACGGATACAGTTTTGGTCTTTGGAATAGTTAATGAGAATACCATCGATGGCTCTTTTAGAACCAAAAGTGAGACAATCAATCCAGATGAGTTTCTTAAGGGCTTGTTAGGTGCTTCACCGGACAGTGGGCAGTATTACGGCGGCGGAAATATTCGAGATAGAGGCGGTTTTCAAATTCCTCTAGGGTTTTTTAGCATGCACGAGGATAAGGAACTTGTTTATAGAATGGCTAGAGAGCTTATAGAACGGTCGTTTCTGCAACATATTGGTAAATCACAGTCGAATACTAAAAAGGCTAGAAGTAAAACAGTTGCCTCTTAAAGAGGATCCGGTAACTCCAAGCCGAACTTTTTGCTCTGACTATAAGCTACATTGTAAAATAATTCTTCGTTTTCTGATTGTTTCGGTGCCACCAAACCGACTATTGCAACGCGCAGAGATTTATCTAGACGTGATCTTTGGTAGTTAAGTTTTTTCTCTAGTTTTTCTACTTTAGCATCGTTGGTGCTTTTTTCAGACCTAAACTTTACCAATAATTTTTTAAAATCTTGAGTTTCCTCTTGAAGGTTCGCGACTGTGTTATTCAAGTTCTTAATCTGAGAGTTCTTAACAAAAGTCTTAGCTGTTTCTTCGTCATATCCAAGATTGTC
>CALKYB010000317.1 GCA_938003565.1 uncultured bacterium | reverse complement strand
GCACATTTTCAACGCGAGCAGCCGCAAGCGAATTCATAAAGCAAGTAGTGCCGGGTCCGGGAGTTCCGGTAATGACAATCGGTCGTCTAGATGCCATCGCACCTCCAATTGCTGCAAAGCCATCCGTCATTTCGCCTCCGGTTGTGCAAATGTGGAGGTTTTGTTCGAACTTAAGACACAAGTCCTGGAATGTATAATCTCCCGCCATTGCGTATACAGAGCTTATACCGCGTTGTTTGAAAGCCTGGACCAGAGCGTCAGATACATTTAAAGTCATAATCGTCGTTTCCTCTGTTAGTTTTAATCCGAGGATGCGAACGACAAGTAAAAAACCTTGCCTTCCACCTTCGGAGACAAAGCACAGAGAATAATTGAACTTTGTTCGAAGGTAGTTTGCTTTTCTACTTAAGGAGTGAACAGAGGCTCACCCAGAGAGGTCTTAAAGAGCAAATAATACTATAAAAGCAGGTCGAATAATCAAGTTAGAAGTATCGTTACATTAATACCTGCTGGCGGCTGGAAGCAAATAATTTAGTTTTTTTATCGGATTACAGATTCGAAACCCTCGCCTTGGTAGGTGGGGTTCCGTTTTGTTTCTTGGATCTTGATGGAAAAATTGGTGCTGTTGATAGAAAACCGTTGGGAATGATTCTCGCCGGACCTTTAGAGAGTGTTGTCTTAATCGGGATTGAGAATACGACAAACCGAAAGGAATATGTCTAGATATAGACATAAAACATCTTAAATTTTATTGTTATCTAGATTGATGTTTTTCGCATCATAATAATTCGTAATAGTCTGGAATCATGAACAATACTTCTTGGCTTTTTTTGATTTAAAAGCGAATTTTTATGAAAATTAAACTGACCCAAAAAGACAGAGACGCTCAGGCAGTCGAAATCTTAGAAGAATATTATGACTCAGGTCTCATAGTGCCTGAAAAGAAGCCGTTTTTATCCTCTCATAAACATTCTGTTGGCGCGTTTCTAGCTGTGGGAGAAGATCAGCACATTCTTGATTCAGCCTCTCAAATTGCTTCCCTAGGTTTAGGTTTTAATGCAGCCCCGCTTTTCGGTGTTGGTCATCATATAGAAACATGGATTAATAGATCAGACACAAAAAACATTCTTGGTCTTAGAGAAGCCTTTCGTTCGCTTCTTCAGAGAAAACTGGGCTGGGATAGTATGAACATGTTTGTCTGCAACTCTGGAGCAGAGGCTAATGAAATTGCTCTTGGGTATTGTTTTGATCAACGTAAGAATCGAAAAGCAAAGAAGGTTCTGGCATTTGAAGGCTCTTTTCATGGTCGTCTTTTAGTTTCTCTCGCGTCTACTTGGAATCCAAAAAAGCGGACTCCATTTGAAATTCCGGGGAAAGAAACGCTTTTTTTAGAACCTCCTGTTGTGGAAGATGGAAAGATTGAGAGATGTTCCGGATCCTTAGACTGGGCATTGATTTGGGAGAGTTCTACCCGATCAGACTTCCCTAATATTATTACCAAGTTTATGGGGGAAGATGATCAAAGAGATCGAGAAATTGACTCTTTGCTCAAAGTCCGAGCGCAACTAGCAAGCGGTAAGATTTTTGCTGTAATTGTTGAAGCTATGCAATGTGAGGGCGGGGACCGCTACCTGTCGGCTAGATTTTTTCAAGCATTGTTTATTCTAGCTAAAAGTTTTGATGTTCCAGTAGTTGTTGATGAAGTTCAGACTGGTTTTGGTCTTGGGGTAGAGTTTTTTTGGCATAAGATCTTTGACTTGAAAGATTCGGCTGGACGTCAACTGAAACCAGATTTTGTAACTTGTGCTAAGAAATCTCAGGTGGGTTTGGTTCTTTCTCAGAAAGAAATTGAGTATACTGAACAGTTTTCGGTAAGTTCCTTAGTGCGAGGTTATATACAGGGTACCGTCATAGATCAGTACCAACAGAAAATTCTCGGTTTAGAGCGGACCTGCGAGTCTTTGCTACAACGACTCATTACTCGTCACCATAGACTTATATCTAATCCAAGGAATCGAGGTTTTGCCTTTTCATTTGATTTTCATGATCCAGAGGTCCTTAAGAAATTTGTAGAGATTCGTTTTCAACATGGGCTTCTTTATTATTCCGCTGGAAGTAACACTGCTCGCTTTAGAATGTCATTGGCTTGGCGAGACGCTACCTTAGAATTTTTCTTTGAAAAACTTGATATAATCTTGACCTCCCTTCTGGACTTAGAAGTAGAAAGCGAGGAACGAGAGGAACGAGAGGAGCGAGAAGAGAGTTTTGAGTTTGAAGTTAGTAAGATAGATACCACTAACCAGTATAGCTACCATTCGGAACTGGCCAAACTGCAGTTGAGAGTCTTGAAGGGAAAGGATCCTAAAGATGAACAAACTGAAGTCAGGAATGTCCTACAGAAGGTGCTTGAATGCTACCAGCCTCAGGATGCAGAGAATCTTGAGATTGAGTATATTGATAAAAGCAATTACGAATTTTATAGAGAATCGATAGTTGAGCTAGAAAAGTTAGTATACGAACCTGCTCGAATGACACCCATAGAAGAGTTTGATGTAGCGATTGAAGCACCAAAAGGGGTTGCTCTAGCCATCAAGTTTCGGGGCCGAATGGTAGGGATAGCTTTTGGAGCACCATTGCAGCGCTATCCCAATCATAGGGGAGTAAGGCGAGATATCAACTATCAGGACTTGGATTCTGTTTATATGCTTGACGTTACAGTCCATCCTGATTTTCAAGGAATGAGCTTGGGGCGAATCCTCAAGTATGGCTTCTCGCTTCTATCTTTGCAACGAGATGTGAAGAATATTCAGGGACGAAATCGGGACCGGCTAGCGAGAGGAATGCTTTCCATAAACTTAGCTCTTGGGGCTTGGGAGCTAATGCATTTAGATGAAGACTATCTGGATGAAGAAGAGTATCGCGATGCAGTTTACTATACCATTCCAATTTCTTGGAAAGAGCCTGAGATAAATCTTAGTCATGCTATTGAATCGCCCTTCGGATTGGGGAGCTTGAGGGAGAAGCAGATTGAGGAAAACTATCCAGTCTTAGTTAACAAGTTGACACTGGGTAATTTTGTTTCAGAGAAATATCTAGAGAATCTAAAATCTTTCTTGGATATGGTTCCTGAAAATTTGAGGCATTCCTACGTAGCCAATGGTCAAAGTGAGATTGTGGACAAGATTTTTAAATCTATGTGGCATAAAAACAAGTCCAGACAATCATTGCTCACATTTGAAGGAATGTACTTTGGTGAAGGTAGCTTTCTTAGTCGGAGTCTTTCGAGCAAAAAAGGGGGGTTCTTTGAAGTTAATCATTTGAAGTTACCTAATCAGTCAAATTTTGAGCAAATTCTAGAAGAGGTTGAGGCTAAGCTGGAAGACAGGGAGTGCATGGCTGTCTTTATTGAGCCGATGTTGCAGAGGACAATGGAGAAAGTTCCATTGGAGTTTCTTTTGGAACTTCGCAAGTTGGCCACGGAGACTGGAACTGCTCTCGTTTGTAATGATACCGCTGGTTTGTTTGGCCGCTATCATCAGAAAAGTTTTTTGCCCAGCTCTCTTGCGGAAATTTCACCTGACATTGGCTTTTCATACTTAGGGGGGCAGGTGTCGCTCGCCTATCTAGATAAAAAATACTACTGCCAAGACCCACTTCTACTAATTTCGACTTGGGATGGAGATGAGTATTCGCTAGCTGCCTTTATGGCGGAAGTCGGGGAGCATCAGATGAAATTAGAGCAGCGCTTTCTTTGGCGAAAGGATTTCAACATGCTGATGCAGCAAATTTTTACTGACAATGGCGTAGTGGATTTTGAATTGGAGAATGGTTTTGGTTGGGTGAAAGGCCCGATACCATTCTATTTGCGAGATTATTTGAAGAAGGTTGACGGGCACTATCTTATAGCCCCGTCTGATAGTGAGCTTCGCAGGTTTTTATCTT
>CALKYB010000316.1 GCA_938003565.1 uncultured bacterium | reverse complement strand
GGTGGGTTGGTATTGCTCCTGGTAGTGTTTGGGAAACAAAAAAATGGCGGCCTGAAGGATTTGCTGAGCTGGCTTCTATGCTTAGAGCGCAGGGGAAGAAGATAGTTTTAATCGGTGGGCCAGATGATTGTGATAGTGCTGAGTATATCGAAAGAAATGCTAGTTGTGATGTTTTAAATCTTGTTGGTGCTACCGGTTTGGGTGTTTCTGCGGCGATTATTGCTCGATTGCAACTTTTGATTACTAACGATAGTGGTCCACAGCATATGGCCTCTGCTTTAGGTATCCCCCTGGTAACAATATTTTGCGCAACGGTTCCTGAGTTTGGTTACGGGCCCTGGAGTGTCCCACATGAAATTGTTGAGATCTCAGACTTGGAATGTCGTCCTTGTGGAAGACACGGAGGAAACACTTGTCCGATTGGCACTTATGTTTGTAGAGAGCATATATCCTCACAAATGGTTTTTGAAGCAGCCAATAGAGTGTTAGCACTACAAAGCAGAAGCTAGTCTTATGAAAAAAGTTGGAAGCTGGAAGCTGAGTATAGTCGAGAAGGCAGGGTTTTCTGAGAGCCAGATAGTTAATATGCTTAGTATCTGGGATTCACTAGGTAATGAAATCTCATCCGATGGGCCGAGAGTTAGTAGACTGGGAGCTAGGCGAATCTTACTTGATAACGGCTCTCGTATAGTCGTTCGACAGTTTAAGCGCGGGGGAATGATTGGTAAGGTTAATAGTTCTCTTCATCTTAGAACGGGTGCTTTTTCGACTTTGAGGCCTTATAGGGAGTATCAAGTTTTGAAAAAACTCTCTGACGCTAATTTTCCTTCGCCGAGGCCCTTGTTTGTGGCAGTCAAATACAGGGTTTTCGGCTTGGCCTATGAAGCTTTTCTAGGGATGGAAGAAATCTTGGGGTTTGAGAACTTTTTAGAGTGGGCCAAAATTTCTAACATTCCTGAAGACTCAAAGAAATTTTGTTTTCGGGCGGGCGTCTTAGCTAATGAATTGCTGGCTCAAGGTATATTACACACAGATTTGCACCCGGGTAATATAATGATTAACTCTGAAACAAAAGAAATTGTGCTTATAGATTTTGATAATTATTCTCAATCCAAGCAACGTTCCCTAGAGAAGAACAGATTGTTTCTTAAAGAGCGATGGTCTAGAGCTGTTAGGAAACACGAGTTAGATAGTAGTCTGTTCGGTACTAAATTTATTGAGGGTTTAGAATCTTGAGAGAAGCTCCGGAGAAGATACTAATTGTTTTGCACGGAGCAATTGGAGATGTTACCCGAGCCCTACCTTTAGTTTCCCGCATCAAGGAGAGCTGGCCTGAAACTAAAGTTCATTGGGCCGTAGAGCCTGCTTCAAAAGGTATTCTTGAATCTTTTAAGTATGTTGATCGTTTAGTTGTTTTCAATAGGCGGGGGGGGCTCAGAGCATTTTGGGATTTTCTCAAGGAACTTAGACGTGAGGAATATCCCTTAGTCCTCGATTTACAGAGACATTTTAAAAGCGGGTTAACGAGTTACTTATCGGGAGCTCCCGAGCGCCTGGGCTTTAACCGCAAAGGGTCTCGTGAATTTAACTGGCTCTTTAATAACATGAGGATCGAGCCAGTCGAGAAATATTCCAATAAGACTCTACAATTTCAAAAGTTTGCAGACTATTTGGGAATACCGAAGACAGAATCTTTTGACTTTGGCCTTAGTCCTAAACTGAAGGAGTCAAGTAATTATTTAGAAACGGAGTTTGCTGACACAAAAGTCAAGCAGCATGTAGGATTAATATTGGGTTCGAGCTGGCCAAGTCGGTTTTGGTTGCCAGATTACTACACAGAGTTAATATACTCATTGAATGAAAAGTTTGGTCTTAAGCCTGTTTTAATAGGCGGGCCTGGGGAGGTTGATTTTGCTAGTAAGGTTCTGGACGGCCTTCCAGATTCATATGTCGTAGATTTAGTGGGAAAGACTTCTTTGTCGGAACTTCCTTGGGTTTTTTCGAGAATGAAACTTGCGATTGGCTCTGACTCTGGCCCTATGCATATTGCCGCTGCTATGGGTATTCCAGTAATTTCTTTTTGGGGCTCAACTAGTCCCCTACGTTCAGCTCCTTTTGGAAGTGAGGAGTTTATTATTGAAGGGAGTACTCCTTGTGCCCCCTGTTACAAGAAGCACTGCCCCGGTTTGTATATGGTTTGTATGAAGTCTATTGTTCCAGAGGTCGTTGAGCGAAAGATCGCAAGGGTTCTTGAAGGGGGGACTGTTTAATTGGCAGAGGTGGTTGCTAATTAAATGAATCTAAGAATGCGGGTCTGCTTTTTTAGAATCTTCGTATCAGATAAATCCTTCGCCTCATTTGAATTTCGGTATTCGACAGATTCGGTATTCAACAGAATATACCCATCCTTCATATTTGAGGATGGGTATACGCAGCGCGTCAGCACTGCCATTAGACAGGTATACTGATTCTTGAAAGACGTAACTTATCCACAGCTAAGGTTAGGTTGATTAGTTTTTATGCAACTATCTCGTTTACAGTGTAAATAAAAACCAATACCCTGTAGCTGCTGCTATTATCGTCAGTTGAGTTGCTGTTAGTTCTCTACATAAGTTTTTTAATCGATTCGCTGTTCTAACTTTTGGCATATTATGACTCCTACATTTCGAAGTGTTAGCCTTGCACTAATCCTTTCTATATTTACTTTAGTTCCCGGAACATCCTTTTCTGAGGTTACTTCATTTGTCATGGAAGTGATTAATGATGGAGTTGTCCCCTTTGATGCAGATAACACACCTGGGAATGATCAGGACCCAGTCAACAATATTGTTAGAACTCATGATGAAGTTCGATATAGATTTATCATTGGAACCGACGGAGGAGACACCAATGTTGTCTTTACGGCTACTATTCCAGACATACCAGCCACAGTCGGGGGAAATTCTATCAGTACGGCTGGTAACCCTTTAGCGACATGGAGAACTGATCCTCCGCAATGCTCAGGACCAAGCACTGCAATAAGTAATGGTGGCCGCACTTTGGTTTGTGATTTAGGTAATATCCCAAACCCTTCTGGCTTGGCGATTGAACCTGTTTTGGATATTTCTGGAGAAGCGCCCAATGGAGCTGTTCTTAGCTTTCTCGATGGGACTTCTGGAACTGGATCGGCTGAGATTGTCTCCGATCAAACCCCCACTCTTGCCGCGACCTATCAAGATTTTGGAGGATCCTCAGTAGCTTCACTTGATGAACTAGTTTCTGCTGCTCCGAGGTTTGACTTGGTTTTGGGTCGTTCCGTTTCTGGTGTTCCAACCGGTGGTGTATCTTTTTGGTCGGCTGCACAGGCTACTTCTGGCCCTCCTGGCTCAGGGGCCGGAGTAGATGGTCTAACTTTAGGATACAATGTTCAGATTATGGCGCGGCGGCTTAAAGGGTCGGAGATGCTTGAGCCGGCGAATGATATATCGATAGTTGATGACATCTCAGGTCTAATAAATGGAGGTAATGGAGGGGCCTTAATGGTTGACTGGATCGGTCCCACTAGTAGCAATAATACGGTTCCAATTCATAACGGTTGCGAGAATCAACCCCTTAACACATTTCATGCTCCAAATGATAGAGCAGTGGCTTCAACTGATGTGCTTGATGTTGCCAATGGTGGAAGTTGTGTCGATAGTCAACCAGGTGGTCCTGGAGGGAATATTACCTTAACTATTTCAGGTAGCGATTCCTCACTAAATCATTTCCCTACCAATACTAGATCCGGAATAGATCCTAGTAGCTTGGACCGATATTATATGATGTCTAAACGACAAGGTATTTGGGTTCCACTTACGAGTCTTAGTCCAGCTGGTGTGGCGACAGTTACCATTAATAGAATTGATTTTGACCCTACTGACCTTCCAGTCTCTATTTCAGGTCAGACTAATGTTGAGCCAGACTTAGCTAATAATGAACTACAGAGAAATTTTTTTAGAACAACCAATGGAAGTTATTCTAAAAAATTCGTTTCTAACAATGGACCCAGTCCATATAACGCACAACGAGATCCAAGGATAACAGGGGATAGTCGCGTCAACTCGGTTAGCCCTCTTCAACAATATAGATCTAGAATCATAGTCAATAACTCGGGCTCTGAGCCTTTTAATTACACGGCCTGTGATAAAATTGATAACTCCCGTCAAGTTGTTTTGCCAGGTGGCTTTTTAGGTGACCTTGCAACTTTGAACAAAAGACCAACAGCAATCCCCCCTGGCGATCCCACTGTTGAGTGGGGAGTTCAAGTAGGAGATGGCGCTGGAGTTGTCATGGACTCTTGGTTGAACTATTCGAATCAGGCATTGGAGTCTGATGGAGGGGATGAATTGCCAGAGGGGGGAGGATTTTATTCTTTCCCAGGAGGTAGTTTGTTCACCGACAGTAATTGTCCTGCAGCGGATCCTACTGGAAATACCAGTGGTGCTCCCACTGCTTACTTTTCTTCCCTGACGGATGTTTTGGCGGGAGGGTTTACCTTAGATCAGGTTACGATGGTTCGAGTTTCTGGAAGTCTCGGAGCGGGGCAGAACATAAATATGTCTTTTAATTTAGAAGCCAGGCAGTTCTTCGCTTATGATGCGAACGATGTGGCAACTCATGTTAGTGGAAACACTCCGGCTTCTTTTACATACTCATACTCAGCGGGAGATCCTATACCAGCGGGAAGTCATATTCCCAACGATACGGTTGTTAGTTCTCCTGAAGTTGGATGGGTTGATATCCATTCAGGTGATGTGACGGAATTCGATTTTGTAAGGTATGTAAGATTGCAGAAGTCGGCCTCTCCTGTATCAGGATCGGAAGTAGCTATAGGTGATGAAATTACCTATACTCTGACTCCAAACTATACATCCCCCAATCCACCAACTGCTGGAGATGTTATTGTAGAAGATATTCTCCCTCCAGGAATTTCCTATTCTGGTACAATTGCCGGACCTGGAACTCCGGTGATCTTGCCAGACACACCATCTCCGGAATACACAACTTTGCGCTGGACCTATTCTACAGTATTGCCGGCGGTTGCCGGCGCGGGAGCTTTGTCAGGAGACCTTTCTCCAATAATATTTACAGCTAGTGTGAATACCAAAAGACTAGGAGCAGTTTTTAATTCAGGAGATTCTTTTGCGAATTGGGCTAGTGCGCAGGGAGAGAACCCAGATGATTTTAATGAGGGTGCTGAGGCAGACTGTGTATTTGATGTAGGGGATCCAAATGATCCTAACGATGATCCCGGTTACGATCCTTGTAATAAGGATGATTTCGTTGTGCACTCGATAAACTCCCCACCAGGTATTGTAGTTTACAAACAGGTTTTGACTCCAATTCAAGAAATTAATCAACCGATCACCTGGCGACTTAACTGGTCTGCCTATCGCTTAACCCCACCCCCCGATTTAAATGTAGTGGATATTTTCCCTTTTAACGGTGATGGAGTTGGAATACCGTTTGACCGCTTACCTGCGACATCGTTTACGGGAAGCTCAACTTTGTCCTCGATTGTTGCCGTTAACGATCTACCTTCGGCGCCTCACAATATATATGTGACTGATGAGATACCATCTCTAATTAATGAGAACCCGCAAGATATTAGTAATTTGAATCCCGGCATTGGAGCTAGTATTTGGTGTTTAGTGGGGGATGTCGGATCGGGAGGCACTTGTCCTGGGACACTCGCCGACTCTACCGCGGTATTGATAGAACATACTGCTGCCCCTGTGGTTAATGATGTTTATTCTCTCGAGCTTACATTTCAGACTTCCGGGAACATAGAGGGAGAGAATTATACAAACAACCATTTAGCGGCGACTTTGACAGGAGGGCTGCCCCCGGTCGAAGCCAAGGATGTTGTAGCATTAGTAGTGGATGGTGGATTCGGGGATCGAGTTTGGTTGGACTACAATGCAGACGGGATTCAGGACGTGGGTGAGCCTGGTCTGACTGGAGTTACGGTAACTCTGCATAATGCAACCACTGGTGTATTGTTGGATACCGATGTAACAGGAGTTAATGGAGTTTACGATTTTTCACCACTGATATCGACTGGAAATCTAGGAGCTAATTATGAAGTTAGAGTTGACACCGGAACTCTTCCTTCAGGATTATTTCAAAGTTTTGATTTAGATGGTTTGGGCACTCCAGATCTAGCGACTGAGATTACTTTGGGTATTGATGAAGTCAGAAGTGATATAGATTTCGGATATTCCCAGACAGGTTCTATTCAAGTTGCTAAAACTATTGATGGTAATATTCCCCCTCCCGACTCCTGGGTATTTACTTTAACTTCAACGACTTCGGGCTGTTTGTTACCACCCGGACTAAGTAATCCCCAAGCAACCCCAGCTATTGGTGGTAGTGTTACTTTTAGTGACTTAGTAACTCACAGTAGTATTTCGGGACTGGCTTGCGAATATACGGTTACTGAATCTAGCCAAACCAGTTGGGCAATTGCTAGCGGTTCTGATTCCTTAACGGGCATAACCCTTAGCCCTGCAGTAGTCTCAGTTGTAAATGTCGAGAACGAGATTCCTAATCCTGGCTCAATTGGAAATTTTGTTTGGGATGATTCAGATGGTAACGGAGAGCAAGATTTAGGAAGTATGGGAATAGACGGTGTTCTTGTTGAACTCCTAGATGGCTCAGGTAATCCTGTATTGGATATAGCGGGGAATCCTATTACAGCTACTACCTCAGGAGGAGGGGCATACCTTTTCTCTGGTTTGCCAGCTGGGAATTACCAGGTTGAGTTTAACTTGCCAACTGGCACAAGTTTTACCACTTCTGATTCCGCTGGAGACACTCTTGATTCAGATGCTAATACTTCAACGGGAAGAACCCCTGTTCTTAGCTTAGCTGCCGGGGAAAATAATACTACCTTGGATGCGGGTATTGTTTATCCAGCGACAGCTTCGCTTGGAGACTTCGTTTGGTTTGACCTTGACGGCGATGGAGAACAAGATCTAGGAGAAACAGGGGTTGATGGAGTTGTAGTAGAGCTTTTGGATGGTTCCGGAAACCCTGTGCTTGATTCGGCAATGATGCCGATTACTACCACAACCTCTGGTGGTGGAGCGTATCTGTTTAGTTCATTATTACCCTACGACTATCAGGTTAGATTCAACTTGCCTTTTGGCGCGGCTTTTACAACTGCTGACGCGGTGGGAGACTCTATTGATTCAGACGCCAATGTTACGACTGGAATTTCCCCAACTGTTAGTCTAGGAATTGGTGAGGTCAATCTGGATGTTGATGCTGGAATAATATATCCGGCTACTGCTTCCATTGGAAATTTTGTCTGGGTGGATATTGATGGAGATGGTATTCAGGGACCTTTGGAAGCAGGGCTAGACGGTGTTTTGGTTGAGTTGCTAGATGGTTCCGGAATGCCTTTACTCGACGGAGCTGGCATGGCTATCACTCAACTTACATCAGGTGGTGGAGGCTATCTGTTTTCTAATCTACCGGCTGGACCTTACCAGGTTCGATTTAACCCGCCCTTTGGATCCATTCTTACACTCACTA
>CALKYB010000315.1 GCA_938003565.1 uncultured bacterium | reverse complement strand
AGGACCTTACCGGATAGTGTAGACACAACTGATGATTCAAGCGACTCTAAGGTTTCTCCCACTCTAAAGAATGCCCAGGTTTCTGAAATTAGCAGTAATTCTGCAAAGATTGATTTGGAGCTCACCGGTGTTGGAAGAGCGGTTGTTCGCTACGGGACTAAAAATAACTTATCCCTTTTGAAAGAGTTTAGTTACGCAGATCTGGAAGTTGCTGCTAAACATACCCATAATTTACCAGGTCTTAAAGCGAATACGGATTACTTTTTTGTGGTCGTTTCTTTTGACGCAGAGAAGAAGCTAAAAAGAAACTTCTCAGATATCGCCACATTTAGAACTCTAAGTAATAATGATACCCCAGTTTCTACAACCACCACTTCTACCACTACAACAACTACGGTTATTGAAACACCAACAACTATACAACCAACCACCACAACTAAAGTCTTGCCACCTGGGACGACCGATGGTGATTGTATAAGTTTTGGTGATATATCAAAGTCTGCTCCCGATGAGTATTGCCTGTCAACTAAAGATGAATACCTGGGTGAGTATCTTCGCCAACGTCCGAATGTGGCTTGGTGGTATATTGACGACGCTAAGAGCTGCATTCAAGATATAGCAGAACCGTCTTGCACCAAAACTATTTCTGTATCTCCCTCTGGAGGCGCCAATGATGCCTCGATTCTGAAAGCTGCTATGCAGCAAGCTGGAGATGGGGGTTGTGTTGATGGTGGAAATCAAACTTTTAACCTAAGACCAATAGAGGTAAAGGTAAGTGGCGTAACTTTTAAGAATATGAAGTTTGTTGCCACAGGGAATGCATATGTTCTGGTCGATGTTATTGCCACTGATGTTTCTTTTATAAATACTCCAATTGATGTTGCGGGAAAAAATGTTAACTTAGTATTTCAAATAAGAAATAACTCCCATAGATTCTCTATGGTCAACGGTGGTGTGAGTAATGTTCGAGGAACAGTAAGTATTGACGGTGGGGCATCCAATAATTATGCCTTGGTTAAACTACAAGCTGGGGTAAATGATGTTTACATTGTAAATAACGAGTTTAAGAATATTCACACCATAGGAATAGGTGAAGGCAGGTTTAATGGGACACTTCGCGGGGTTCATTATGCCGGAACTACTGGGGTTGGAAGAAAGCCTAGTCCGGGAATAGTTGCAAGTAACTTGTTTGAAGATTTTCAAGTGCTTGGAACTTCTGGTCTAGATGCGGATGCCATAGTGTTTGGTGGTTGGGAGACTCGAGATAAGAGTGACATTGAAAAGCAGATCCGAATGACCTTTTCTAAGCCGATGAAAATATTAGCCAATATAGGGATTGATAGTGGTAAACGCTTAGTTAAGAACCAAGCTGGGTCTTTCTCTGCTCATGGTAATTTTAGTCACTGGAAGACTGCGGCAAGTTCAGATGGTCCAAGAAAAGTTGCTAACCATTTTGCATTGCATACAGTAGGCAACAACACTATCACCAATAACCATGCGATTGCGGATAAAGTTACAGAAAACGGCTGGAACCAGTTTGTTTCAGAGTTCACACATTTTTTCTACAAACCCTTTCATAGAAGTTTTAACAATAAAATAAGTTGTAATATCTATGAGTACAATTCCAGGGAGAAAAGTGCAGGAGGCTATTTTTACAGAGTCCTCGATTACTGCAATGACGACACGCCTAGTTGGCCCAAAAATTCGGAAGTAACGAATAATCATATTCGAGGCACTGGAGCTATGGAGGCGATATACTGGTTTCAGGGTGGAAACGATGAGTACGGAACTCAGTTTAATCACAGTGGAAACACCCATTCCGTAGATTTTTTATCGACGAGAGGGGCGGGTGTCCACCTTACAGATTATAACGGTGATATTCGAAAACTTGCTCATTGCCCAAAGATAATTGGTCAATAGCCTAGTCTAAAAGTGAATTAGTTGTAACTATTTGGGCTTATTGAGTTTGTCCAGGGGAAACGGGATTTTTACTTCCTAGTTTGAGCTTCTTAAGATGGGAGGTTCGAAGAGACTTATGTTATGTTCTCCGTCTACCTGTTCCTTGAAAATTGATTGTAGTGAAATTAGATGGAGCTTTTCTACAGGATTGATGCCTTTAGAGAAGCTATAAGGAATAAGGTTTTATATTTTTTCACCGTGTGGGCGCAAATGGGTCGCAGAGAATTGCTTTTCTGCGACCCATTTGCGGTCTTTATAACCATACGGAGAATCCCAAGATGACACCTAACGCTAGAACAGTAGCTCAGCAAATCATCGAACAGAAGGTCGTTGCCGCTATTAGTGCGGCACCCGATAATTTAAATGCGGTTGCCAAGGCATACCTCGATGGTGGCGGGAGAGTTCTCGAGTACACCTTTCGTGATCCCGATTTTAGTCGCAATATTGCCGCCTACCGGGGACTGGTTGAGCATGTCAGGGAATTGGGTATCGAACATTCCCTTGTAGGGGCTGGTTCGATAGTTACCGAAGAACAAGTCTCCGGACTTATAAGTTTGGAAGCTGACTATCTACCTGACCTAATCGTCAGTCCCTGTTGGTCGGAGGTTGTGTGGGAGAAATGTTTAGAGAAGGGCATTCTCTATATTGGTGCTGGCCAAACACCTCAAGAGATATTCGATATCTGGCAAAAACATGACGAAGCTGGGGAGAAATACTGTATTGTTAAAGTGTTTAACGCTCAGACAATAGCGCCGAAGACGCTTAAAGGGTCAATGGCGCCCTTTGCATCACGCCAGCCAGCTATTTCGACTTTAATTTCTGGCGGCGTATCTCCAACGAATGTAAAAGATTGGTTTCAACTTGGCGGCGCGTCTGCCATTGCTGTTGGCTCAGGTTTCTTTCCGCCAAACGATTTGGATAGCTGGACCGGAAACGTTGCAGCAGCTGTAGCTGCTGCAGAGGCAGCAGTGTAGTAGGTGCGTTGGGGTATAAATTCCCTCTCGAAGTTTTAAATGGTCTAACCTGGCTCTAGGGCCGGGTTAGCCAGAGATTGTATTAAATCCTTATTAACTTCTCTACCTATTCTTCTTTAGCACTGGCTTGCAACTAGGCTTTTAGGTCCTTTAGGCTTCTAAGAATATAGTAGGCCAAATCATACTTGGACATTTTTGGCAGCTCATTTTGGGTTCCATCAGGAAAGATTAAAGTTGCGGAATTAGTCTCGCTTCCAAAGACGCCTTTAGTAACATCATTTGCTACAATCATATCCAAATTTTTTCTTTTAAGTTTGCTTGTTGCTTTGTCTACAAGATCTTCTGTTTCCGCAGCAAAAGCAATTTTAGTGGGGAAAGTAACTGATGCAACAATGTCTGCGTTCTCAACAATGGAGATGCTTCGACTAGAATCTTTGCTTAAGAAATCGGACTTCTTGATTTTATGACTGGCATTTTCGGTTGGTCTAAAATCAGCAACCGCTGCAGCCATGATTAGGATATCAGCCTGGGATTGAGCGGCTTCTAGAGCGGAGTGCATTTCAGAAGCTGATTCAACTTGCTGACGTTTGATATTGCTTGGGGTTTCAAGATCCGAGCTAGAGATTAGCAAAACCTCAGCACCAAAATCTCGCGCAACTTCCGCAAGAGCGTGTCCCATTTTCCCCGAAGAGTCGTTAGATATATATCTAACAGGGTCGATTCTCTCTTTGGTCCCCCCGGCAGTAATGACTATTGATTTGCCTTTTAGAAATCCGTCAACTCTCCCGAAATGCTCCACTATTGCATTGTACACTTCTGTTGGTTCAAGCATTCGACCAAAACCATCTTTTCCAGAGGCCAGCGGGCCGGAGACTGGGCCAAGCAGAGTAGCTCCTTTTGATTTAAGGTTCTCACAGTTTTCTTTGGTTTGAGAGTTTTCCCACATTTCAGTGGCCATAGAGGGAACAATAAAAGAAGGACCAGTATAGGAAAGATAGGTGAGAGACAGAGGATCGTTAGAAAGCCCCTGGCTTAATTTTGCGATAGTAGAGGCAGAGGCTGGACAAACAACAAATAGTCCACCCCGCTCAGCCAAACTAAGGTGAGGTTCAGCTCCAAGTGATTCGTGACTACCATAAGTCTTCGCGTAAGGTATATTGCCAGTTAAGCCGCGAAGAGTCTCAGCACCAATGAAATGCTCAGCGTTCTCAGAAAAACACGTTTCAACCGAGCAACCAGCTTTAGTAAGCAAGCGGGATAGGGCAGGGGCTTTATATGCAGCTATTGAGGCTGAAATGCCCAAGATAACTGTTTTGTCGCTTAATGGTTTAATCTTACTTTTCATTTAGTTTATGTGATGTCTATTGCTTATTTTAAGCTAGAGACTGACTATTACATACTTTGCTAGATTCTTGAACTTTCTTCAGTTCGATTTTACTAGTATGAAGTTCGGCCTTGAAATTACGGAATTTCTCTTCGACTTCTCTAATTGTATTAGTGGCGAATGTCACAGACTTATATGAGAGATGGGCGTCGAGTTGTTGGAGACTGCGACATCCCACAATTGCTGCTGTTACTCCCTTCTGCTGGATTGCCCAGTTGAGGGCGAACTCCGAAAGACTCAATCCAAGCTCTTGGGCTATCAATTTGAGAGAGTGTGTATAGTTAATGACATGCTGAAAAATTGGATCCTGAAACCAGTTCGACTTTAATTTTCTCCAATCCGTTTCATGAATTCTACTTCTCCATTCATTACTGGCAAAACCGGAGAGTAGCCCGTTTTGTAAGGGGCTGTAGGCAAGAAATCCTATATTCTCCTTGCGACACCATGGTAGCTGAGAGTTGAGAGTATCTTGAGAGATCAGACTAAGAGGGCTTTGAAGGAAACTTAGCTGCTTCTTGCTAGTGTTTTTGTTAAGTTGTTTAGTTGAATAGTTTGACACTCCTGGACAGAGAATCTTTCCTTGATCTTTAAGCAGTAGCAAGCTTTCCCACGCTTCATCTAGGTGGCTAGTATCCCTTGGCCAGTGGATTTGGTAGAGGTGGATGGTATCAACCCCTAAACGAAGAAGTGATTGTTCCACTTCCTTAAAGATACTCTCTTTTAAGAGACTTGGCTTGAGAGAGTTGTCTCTATCGGGAATTAATCCACATTTAGAGGAGATGATTACTTCCTCACTCCAGTCCCTAAGAGCTTCTCCAATTATTTGCTCGGAGTTTCCTAAGCCGTAACTAGGGGCTGTATCTATCCAATTGATTCCATTTTCCAAACTGCGAAGAATTATTTGTTTGGCGACTGAGGAGTCTTGTGGCCCCCAATGGTAGGCTCCTTTCTCCCCAGAAAATGCCCAAGTGCCTAAGCCAATTTTCGAGAGGGTCAATCCGGATTTTTTGAGTGGGCTATATTTCATTCAAGGACGATTTAACTTTAAGGAACAAAAGTCAATCTCTAGACTGGTTTACTCTAACTTAGAAACTACGTCGTTTTCTGCGATGGTTTCAGAAGGGGTTTGAGTCGTATTTTTCTCCAGTAGACTATGAGTCTGTGTTATCGCAGACTCTGCTGGAAGTGAGACAGTGAATTTTGAGCCTTTTCCAACTTCGCTCTCTACCTGGATTTCTCCGCCCATAATTTCAACATGCTTTTTCGCTATAGCAAGGCTGAGACCTGCACTTTTGGTATGTTGATGGTAATCGTCGTCAATCTGTTTGAATGCTTCAAACACCTTTGAAAGACGATTTTCACTTATACCAATTCCTGTGTCAGTTACAGAGATGATAAATAAATCTTGTCGAGGATTGTATTCTGCTGAGACTATCACCTTACCGTCTAGGGTATAGGTTAAAGCGTTTGAAATTAGGGTTTCACAAACTTTTTCTAAAAGATTCCAATCAAGAATAAGTGGAGGCAGGTCACTCAGATGCTCGAGTTCTATACTAACCTCAGGGTCATCCACAATAGGTGAGCGAGCCGCAACTATTCTTCTAAGGAACTCCTCGGTGGAGCCTGCTTCTATTTTGGTATTAATATCTCCGCCGTCTAAACGAGAGATTCGAACAATATTACTCACTAGGTCTTGAAGATCCTCAGCATTTCCTAACATTCGACCAACTACTCCAGACTGTTCTCGACTTAGCTGACCATAATCATTATCAAGTAGTAGTTCTGCAAAACCTATTAAGCCACTAATTGGCGTTCTTAATTCATGGGACATGTTTCGTAGGAATTCCGACTTTGTGTCTAGCGCTCTGGAAAGTTGGTCTGCGAGCTCTTTTCGTTTTTTCGATTCTCGCAACAAGGCTTTATATTGTCCCGAATTCTTAATGGCCAAGCTGGAGTTGACTAAGAGAATTCTGGCATGATCTAGGGCCTTTAAGTTTTGAACTTTGTGAAGGACCAAATATAGGTCCGACTGAAAGGAATCATCTATTGGGAGAAGGTAGAAATCATCCTCAGCTATTAGAAAATGCTTCTCGTCACTCTCTTCGGCCTTATTCTCTGGAAAAGAGAATTTACTTTCTGCTATCGTGTTCTCAACTACATCAAAGAATTCCTTTCCAAACTCCTCTCCCTCTTCATTCTCTTCTGCGGCAGCAAGAACTTTTCTATTCATTCTGGAAATTATTAATGCTGAGGAAGCTTCGCAACGTCTCTTCTCTGATTTGACCAATAGCTTGAAGATTTCAGATTGCTCAAGAGTTTTTGAAATTTGCTGACTCATCCAGGTCATATAGGTGAAAGCATCAAGCTTTTCCTTATATTTAATTTTCTTAACTCTCTCACCTTTTACTTGAAGGACTACGTATCCGTAGAATAGGGAGGCTACGAAGAAGAAGGGCAATCTCATTAAGAAATCGGTTCGCGCTAAGATATCCACCCCGTTGTAGAGTAGAGATATTCCCAGGTAGATTGTGGGGATTAGAAATGATGTGGCAATCACCGTTCTAATAGTTCCGGAAACTGCCGAGATCATGATTACAAGAAAGTAGAGCAGATAGAATTCATCTTTTACAGACCCTGTCATCCACATTGCCACCGATATTAGAACAATGTCGGTTAGGATAAGAGTTTGAACGAAGCTTTGCTTTTCAAATAGTTCTTTGCGGGAATAGCTGGTGACTAAGTTACTCGCGATTAGAGCAAGAATAATTGCATGAACCGGGCCAAATTGTGTAATTGTGTTAGAGGCGGCTAGGGATGAAATGAGAACAGCAGAGCTCGCAATAATGAGCAACCAACGCAGAAGCACCACACTGTGTTTAGTGCTGAGGTTATCGGATTTTACTCCAAATAGTCTTCCTAAATAGGTATTTTCTATGTCCATAAATAAAATTTTATTAGCTCCTGGAGCAGCTAAGTATTGCTGCCCCAGGAGTTACCCTACAGAGCTAATTATCGAGAGAATTCGGGAATTTATTGAGCTAAATGTTTATGATCAGCTAAATCAGGTTTGTTTTACGAAGTTTGCTTTTAATTTCAATACATTATAGTTTTCGTGGCGCCGCAATTTAGGGGCTAAATAAGTGCTTTATTTGGCATTTTTGGCAAAGTTCTTAAGATTGCTTTCGAAATCGATAAATTATTCAATATTAGTTATGACAGTCATTAGTGAACGCGGTTATTTTAACGCTGAAGTATTAGTTTCAACCGACTGGGTTGCGGATCATTTAAATGATCCCAATGTAAGATTCGTTGAGTCCAACGAAGACCAGTTGTTGTATCGTTCTGGCCATATTCCTGGGGCAGTAGAAATTGATTGGGTTGATGATTTAAACGATCCGGTTCGTCGCGATTATTTGTCACGGGAGCCTTTCGAAGAGTTGATGCGGAACTCTGGGATATCTGCGGACACGACAGTTGTTTTCTATGGAGATAAGAGTAACTGGTGGGCGACTTACGCTTTTTGGATTTTCAAACTTTATGGTCATGAGAATACTAAAGTCATGGATGGCGGTCGTTTGAAGTGGATGAACGAAGGGCGAGAGTTAACCAAGGATGTGCCAAATTATCCTAAAACTTCTTATAAGGTGCAGGAGCGAGATGATAAGACTCTAAGAGCTTTTAGGGATCAGGTTCTGAAGCATTTGGAGAAGAAAGGTAGAATGGTTGATGTTCGCAGTCCCGAAGAGTTTCGAGGAGAGCGCCTTCATATGCCAGACTATCCCAACGAAGGAGCACTTCGTGGAGGCCACATTCCCGGAGCTGACAATGTGCCTTGGGCTCGAGCTACGAATCCCGAAGACGGGACTTTTAAAACCGCCGATGAGTTGCGAGCTATTTATCTTGAAGAAAAAGGCCTCAAGTCTGATGATGACATAGTGGTTTATTGTCGTATTGGTGAGAGAAGTAGTCATACTTGGTTTGCTCTTCAATACTTACTCGGATTCTCAAAGGTTCGAAACTATGATGGTAGTTGGACTGAGTGGGGTAACCTAGTGGGCGTTCCAATCGAGAAGCCTTAGTTCTAGTAGCGATGTCAAAAGATCTATCAGATTTCAATGAGCTTTTAGAGGATTTTCGGCTGATCGAGGATAATAATCAGCGCGCGGATCTTTTGATCGAATTGGCCGAGAGTTATCAGGTTCCGCCGGAATCAGTAGCTTCTAAACCATATCCCGAAGAATTCAAGGTCCCAGGCTGCGAGTCGGAAGTGTTTATGTTTACTGCTGCAGAAAATGAGGATTCGGCAAAGTTTTATTTTGCTGTAGATAATCCGCAGGGAATCTCAGCGATGGCAATGGC
>CALKYB010000314.1 GCA_938003565.1 uncultured bacterium | reverse complement strand
ACGTTTCTTAAATCACTTTTCTTTTTAATAGCAATTGTTACTCTAAACTATTATACAAACTCAGGACTACTAAATCGCCCCCTAGGCTCTTCTGAAAAAAATTTCGGCACTGCTATTTCCTTGCCACTAGATCATCACTGGCTAGATTCTGGTTCTCTTCCCTTATCCGATGTCGCTTCTAAAATAATGCATCAAGATAAGCAATCGGTAAGAAAGCTTCACCAAAGTATGGTTGACAATGACGACATTGCTGCCTTGAGGAATTTCCATCTACCTCTCGCCTTTACTATTTATCATCTAGCAGAAAGCAAATTCGGTATTCCGCCCAGAGTAATATCTCTAGCCTACTCTTCACTTATCTTAGTAGCGACATTCTTTCTTTCCTTTCAGTTAAGCTACGGTCGCTCAATGACCACTGCCCTAACTGCCTCAGTTATCACCGCCTGCACCTTATTCGCTCTTCAGTTAACAACAGCCATAACCCCTCTGCTATGTTTCAGCTTACTGGCCATCCTTACTTTTTGTTGTCTTGAGCGTTGGGTTTCAACTAAAAGAGCTATTTGGGGATACTCAATGTCAACTTGTTTAGCTCTCGGGGCTCTGAGCTTAGAGCTGTTCCCCTTAGTTTTATTGTCTGTGATAAGCTTTGCACTGTTCAACCCCTCAGCTAAAAGGCTCATCTCTAAATACTTTCTGACATACACCGCTGGTGTTTTCCTTCTACTGACCATCTTGCTGTGGCCGGCTGGTATTATAAAAGGGAAAATCGTTGTCAGTTATTTATCCTATTACGGTGAAATATTTCCAGGAGCAGGAGAGTTGACCAACTCGTCCTTTTTGAATCTGGAGAACCATCCGCTTTTTTGCATCGGCTTCCTTGTTCTAATGCTGTTAAACATATTCGCTCTCGCTAATAATACTAAGCTTTCTCCCGTTATATGGTCAATTTGCGTATACGTAATCATGCTAAGTGGCTTAACTATGTTCAAAGGTGTTAATGAAATCAACATTCTTTTATCATTGTTATTGCCCTACACTGCTATGACAACAGCCGGTATAGCATTAATTCCTGCTGGATATTTCTACCATCTCCGAGTTAGCTTGAGCATAATCTTGGCCATTTTCTTTCTCGGAGAAGGCCTTTCCCAATATAGACCCTACTTCAAACTTGTGAACTCTGAAGTTCAATCAATAGGGTTTGTAAAAGAGAAGCTAAGTCCCGAAAGTAAGCTTGTTGTAATCGGCGCTCCTCACTATTTCTCAGCGAGGTCTTTGGGTATTTCCGAGTTAAGTAATGTGCCAGAAAACCTAAGAGAAGTTGAAGAGCTAGAAGTATTTATCCAAGCTGGGAAATTCTCAGATCTTTTAATCATTGAGCCATCAATAGGTCAAAGAGACTTTGGAGGCTTAAAATCAATAGAACTTAGTTTAAAAAACCTAAACTTTAGTCGATCTTCATCTATTAAAAGCCTCAGCCTTTACCAACGATAAAAGTAGGTTAGTGCCACTCTCTTCTGAGATCTTTAGGTTTAGTGAACTTTCTATGGATGTTTAGCATCTTAGTGGCTTTTTCTACCAAACTAAACTTTTGAGATCTTCGTGCCAATACTTCAGTCAAGCATTGAGTCCGTAACAATTCCAAAAATTGTCCGATAATAGATGGCAGCACTAAGAGAGGAGTAAATCCCTCATAAGGAAATCTGAACTGGAGTTTGCGATGAATGATATCTACGATAGACAAGGATGGTGTGGATTGGAGTGGCTTTGGACGACCTCTCAGGAGGACAACTTCAATCGACCCTGCGCAGCACATGACCTAAGTATTGAGAAACAACTATACAGCCAAGAGCGACTAGACCAGTTATTCTTTGAGAGAATTGAAATATACTCTGATAGTAATTCGATTATGTCCTTTAATCTGAAGAAGACTTTTTACAAGCTATTAGTTCAAAGCTACAGACTGCTTGGAAACAAACTGAAACCACTATGAATTTTGGTAGACGAGAGGGGCTTAGCTCAATTGATTCGGTGGCAATCATCTGGCAATCGGCCGCAGAGAGACAAAAATTAAAAAGTCGAACAAATTGTCTCAGAATTGGAACAAAAAAAAAGCCGGTTCATAAGAACCGGCTTCTCTTATAAAGCAAATTGCCTAAATTTAACTACTAGGCTCCAACTCCAAGCTTCTGAAGTGTCTCAAGAGTAATTCCTCCTTGAGCAATACCCTGATCTTTTTGAAATTGCTTAATAGCAACGGAAGTTTGATTACCAAAAGATCCGTCTACGCCACCAGGGTTGTAACCTTCGTCTTTAAGAGCCTGCTGGATACGCTGAATCTTACCGCGTGTTGCGTTGGTCTTACAAAGCACCGCTCTCCAATCCATCGCTCCTTCCGTTACTAACTTCGTTTGCTTAACAGTCTGGAACTCAGCAGGCGTAGTCTCTCTAGACTCTGAAGCTGGCTTTACAAGAACTGTCTTTGTCAAAGTAGTAGTCTTCGCTGGAATCTCTACCTTTCTCGTAGTTGGAGGAGTTTTGAGAACCTTACGTCGAACTGTCTTATGCGCAGCAGGAACTGTAACTCGCTCGATTCTGGCTGGAGTCTTCAACACTTTCTTAGTTACAGTTTTGTATGTAGCCGGCACTTCCACAAGACACATGGTTTCACCCGTGTGATTGTCGACTTTCTCAACAATGCCTGTACCTTTTTTCCAAACAGTATGAGCAGGCTTGTCTATAATTTTCTCCGTCTCAGTTTCGTATTTAGCAGGCACCTTTCTAAGCTCGGTATACTCCGGCGAAACTTCAATCTTTTCCTCAACCCACTCATACTCAGCAGGAACTATCTCTAACCTAAAGCTAGCCTCTTCAACTACTACCTCTGAAGAAGATTTATCGAACTCCGCTGGTTTGATAGCCAAGGTGTCAAACGAATCTGACCTCAATACTTGCTTCTCGACAGTTTCATACCTAGGCGGAACAAATACTCTCGCGTAACACTCACCAGGCTTAGCGTTAGGTGGCAACAAATCAGTGCTGCCTTGAAGGGCTTGCTCTTCACCCATCGAAGCACGGGCGCTAGGGGCAGCGCTTACAGTTCGAGCCGGGGCAGAAACTGGTGCAGATG
>CALKYB010000313.1 GCA_938003565.1 uncultured bacterium | reverse complement strand
TAGAATTATAGCGGGCAACCTAAGTCCTTTCATGCCAGACACTTCCAAAAAGATTTTATCTTTTCTAGGAATAGACACACAACTCTCTGTCCAGGAAATTAAAAGCTGGGAACTATTAGATGACGGAGCTAAGATTCTCGAAGCTGAGGCTCTATTCCCTCGTCTAGACTCTGAAAAACTAGCCGCGACCGATAAAGCCGCTCCTGCAAAAAAGAAGGAAAAGAAACCCGTGAATAAAATATCTACAGTAAAAAGTGAAAATAACTTGGTAAGTTTCGATGATTTCCTAAAAACTGAGTTAAAAGTCGGCCAAATAATAGAAGCAGCAGTGGTTGAAGGAACTGAAAAGTTACTCAAACTACAAGTTGATCTTGGTGAAGAAAAGAACCGTCAGGTAATTGCTGGAATTGCTAAGCATTATAAATCTGATGAGCTAGTAGGTAGAAAAGTGGTTGTCGTATCAAACCTAAAACCCGCTAAGCTTAGAGGTGAAGTAAGTGAGGGAATGATCCTAGCTGCCTCCGACAACAATGGTAATCTAGAACTAGTTTCACCTGGGGATATTATGACTCCTGGCTCGAAGATCAGTTAATATAATATACCTGGCAGAGTGCTAGCACTCTGCCGTACCCTCAGGTAGGAGGATAGCTTTTACATGGAATCTATTGTCGTAGGGGCATACTAGTGAACTTAATTGATACCCATTGCCACTTAACTCATACGCCTCGAGAAGAGCTGCAAGAACTACTTGAACGGGCTAAAGAGTGTGGCGTAAACAAACTAGTCTGTATTGGCGCTAGCGACGCGACTGCATCAGCTAAAGATGCCCTCGACATTGCCAACTCCTTCACCAATATTTACTGCTCCATTGGAGTTCATCCACATGACGCAGGCTCCTATCAAACACTTGATGAAATCTCTAAACTTGCAACCGAAGATAAGGTAGTTGCAATTGGAGAAACTGGACTGGATTATTTTAAAGACTGGGCTCCAATTGAGGACCAGAAAAAACTCTTTAGAAACTCGATCTCGCTGGCAAAAGAGGTAGGAAAGCCTTTGATTATCCATAGTCGCGAAGCAGCTGATGATTCTCTAAGCATCTTAAAAGAACTCTCCGCAGATAAGGTAGGTGGCGTATTTCATTGCTACGCTGAGGACAGTGAGTTTGCTAAGAAGCTTGCTGATTACAATTTCTTAGTATCATTTACTGGAAATGTAACTTTCAAAAAGGCCCACGATCGGCGTGAAGCTGTAGCTGGAATACCACTTGAACAAATGATGTTAGAAACTGATATGCCATACATGGCGCCCGAACCCTTTCGTGGCAAGCCCAGCGAGCCAATGCATGTGCTAAAAATCGCTGAAACCATTGCTCGGGTCAAAGACATCTCCCTAGAAGAGGTCGCCCGGGTTACTACTAGAACAGCTAACGATTTTTTTGGGATTTAAGGTCAAACCCTAAACCTCTGATTTTGCTGCGGATTTTAACCTCCATAGCCTTAGTTCTAGCTAAGGTTCCTCAAACAAATTGCCGATAAACTACCTGATACATTATGTTTTCGACAACCCTTGGTACGGACTAACATGTCTGAAGAATCTCACGAGCCTCAAGACTCTGACACGGAAAGAGAGACCCTAAAAGCAGGGACTGTAGTGGCAAACCGCTACACGATCGTACGCCCCTTAGGTCAAGGCGGTATGGGATCCGTATATCTGGTTGAAGACAAAATTTTGGACTCAGAAAATGTTGCTATCAAAATACTGCATCGAGAATATTCATTTAACAAACAACATACCCGTAGATTTCTTCGCGAAGTAAAATTAATGCACAAAGTAAACCATCCAAACGTAGCTCGAACTTTCGACGTCGGAGCTGATGGTAATTTGGTATACTTTACAATGGAGTATATTAAAGGAACTCCACTCGATGTGTTAATTGATACTTCATCATTCCCAACACAAAACACTGTTTCTATAGTTTCTCAAATGTGTGAGGGAATCGAAGCTATTCACGATACAGGAATAGTTCATCGAGATTTAAAACCAGGAAACATAATTCTTCTGGATGATGGAACTGTAAAAATAACGGACTTTGGAGTTGCTCGTCCCCAAAAATCAGATCTTACCGCGCATAATGAAATTGTAGGCTCCGCAGCATATGTAGCTCCAGAAATCTGGGAAGGCGATATTGTTGCTCCCTCCGTAGACCTCTACAGTCTAGGTATTATCTTCTATGAAATAGCAACTGGAACAGTTCCATTTGATGCAGAAGCTCCAGCTGCACTAATGCGCTTACATCTACAGTCTCAACCTAGAGCGCCAAAAGATCTTAATAAAGACACTCCCGCTTGGTTCAATCGCCTCATATTGAAACTTCTGGCCAAATCGCCAAAAGACCGTTTCAAATCAGCTGGGGCAATAATTGACTACATCAATCAATACGACTCCAGAGGTTATGTTTTTAGTGGTGGCAACAGTTACGCAGACCTCGGTCCCTGCGTAAACCCAGACTTCCTTTCGGCGCTTGAAGGGATCTCCCAACACGGCAAAACAGGGGTAGATGACGACCTTTCTGAGATCAAACTACCCAGTAAGGAAACTTTTAACAAAGAGCCATTAAGACCCCGAGCTCCGATTTTCAAAACTCTAACCTACCGAATTAGACAAAAAATTAGCTACATTTCAAAAGTAAGCTATCGTCAATTCGTTTTTACTCTTTTAACGGTCCTCACAACTCTAACATGCGCGGTACTATCTGAGAGATTCGGAGTGATTTTCGACCTAGAACCAAGTAGATCTGTAACCTACCTACTCTTCTCAGGTATACCAAAATCCTTTGCCGCAATCTTAGTTTTAAGCCTTCCGGTCATTGCACTTAGCTCCTTAAGCAGGTCAATAATTCAAGTAATTAGGGCAACATTCATCTCACTAACTTTTATGATACTCGGAGGCTCTCTATTAACCATCAATCTACTAAACCCAGTTGCTCTGTCATACGAAGTGGTGACCTTTGAAACCATTTCCCTGGCTGGAGAGGCTGCCATGGAACAGTTAACGGGAATAGTCGGACTAAGCCCGATGATTAGCGATTTTGGTAGCGGCCCCGCGGATCAGTCCTTTAGTATTCAATGGAGCAACTACACTCCAGTTTATGGGAGCCCCATAATAATGCTAATCGCCTTATCATATCTATTTTTAGTAATTTCAGTAACTCACACAGCAATTAAGACAAGCTCGAAATCTCCGAGATTTCAAACAATGGTGATTCTTTTTTGCTTAGCCCTTGGCTATCTTAGTGGAATTCTCTATTTTATCTCAAACAATAGTGGCTTTAGCCGAGAACTACACTCTTTGCTGCAAATACCAATCTCGAAACCAATTCTTCTAGCTGGTTCGGTGAACTGGTTTATTCTGTTTACACTGACTCTTGTCTCAGTAAACTTCAATAGAAAAAGAAACAGTAAGCCTGTCTAAGCCTAATAGGTAAGGTAGGCCGAAACCCCAAAGTTCGGGAAAATCTCGCGAAGCATCATCGCACCCAAAAAGATCATTGCTCCATACACCGCCGCGGTACTCGCTAGAGATCGACTATAAAGTTTCAGTACTGGCTCAGCATGATCTACTCTCTCACCAACAGCGGAAGCAACAAAGTCAACACGAGAGTAGGCTTCTAAAACAAGATGAGCAAAAAAGCCCACGAAGGCTCCAACAGCAACAAATGAACGATCAATAAGATGCATATCCCAAAAAATTAAAAATACAGCTTGTCCAGTTACGATAGCTGCTGGAATAGAGTGAATCATTCCCCTAGGACTAAAAAGAGATCGCATTAGCTTAAACAGAAAAATCCTACTCAAGGCGTAACAACAAATCACGACAAGGGCGATTCTTGAAACACTCCCCCCTGTAAAGCCAGGGTATAACTCGAAGAACATAAGTGGGGAAACGGCAGCAAGTAAACCAGCCAGCTCCCGAGCTGGAACATTTTCACTCCCGTCAATATCGGGCAAAAGACCTGCAACTACAACAATTGCACTAGCTAAAAGTAAATACTCTGGGTGCACGTTGAGCAAGACAAAGCCCAAGAAACAATAGCAAAAGGATACAAGTAAAGAACTGGCGAAATATCTATTCATTTGGAATTGATCGCATCCTTAAAACTCTAATAAATCTTTGCAAGGCTCAACCTCGACAACACGAATCACTCCAATTATAGCCGCCACACTCTAGCATGGCCAACTATAAATTCTATACTAAGAGCAGTCTTCACTACCCAAAGCGGACGCCCCTTTTTCGACGAAACTAGCCTAAATCTTTGAATTTTTTGTTTATTTTCAAGTACAATTTAGGACAAGCGAATAAAAAACTCTTCGTAAAACTACAATAGTTTTCTCCTGGGTCCAAAGGATTTCCAGAAACACCCCCTGCCTCTTGCACAATTAGACTACCAGCAGCAACATCCCAAGGT
>CALKYB010000312.1 GCA_938003565.1 uncultured bacterium | reverse complement strand
TGGCGGGGTTAGTGCCTAAATCGTTTTCCTGTTCATCACTAATACCATCTCCATCAGTGTCAGTTACTAATGTAATCGTACCGCAGTCCAGATCATGAACGACCGTAGGGCTTCCAACCCTAACACGTGCAATGTAAGAATGAGTGGCATTAAAATCGACGTCGGTATCTAAGAATTCGCCTACTGGTGGCTGAATGGTTTGCAGAAATGAACCGTCACGCCGCAAATTAACATTTCGGTTACCCACCTTCTGCCAACTAACTTCGATGCCATTGCCAACCTGCTGTACGGAACATACTCCATTAAAAGGTTCCGGCGGAGTGACAACTGGATCTCTGAAGTCACCAAGTGGGGCAATTAGGCCGGGTGTGTTAATCAGGTTGCGGTATGCAGAGAAATCAGCATCATCTCCCACACTAACTTGAGCATTAGCACCTTGATCGAATCTAAGCTCAGGGCTAGGGAAACGAACTTGATTGTGAAACGACCAATTGCAGCCATCTGTTCCATGATCACGATCGAAATATACGATTGCACCAATTTGATTAAAGCCAGGCGCTGATGAACCTAACATTGCTCGTGTCGAATCGAAAAACTCTGCTCGACTTCCGCCATTACCCCGTTCTTCCATCTCGCTACCCCATTCAGCCAGAATGAACGGCTTCTCAGGCGCGACAATGCTTGCCCAAAGCACTGCGTTCTTAAGAACTTCTTCATGGGTTTCTATGTGTAAGTTAGGTCGATTCTGACTAGCACATGGAAAATCGTATGACGAGGATCCAATCCAATCAACGTACTCGGGGCCGGGATATAGCTGATGGTTGTACGACTCTGTTACTGGAACAATGTTTCCCGCCATATCCCGACTGAATCGAAATTCGGTGGGGCTCCAAACCCAAATAAGGTCCGTTGGTGCATTGTAGCCAGGTGCGTCAGTTTCTACGACCTCAATAAATTTTCGCCACCAGTCGACAAATAGCTTGGCGTTGCCAAACCACTCTCTATCTGGTCTATCTGCTTCATGAGCTAGTCGAATAAACATCGGCCCAATGCCAGATGCCGAGTAATCATTCGCCCATTCTCGAACTTTCTCTATCTCCTGAGGGTTATCCGCCAGTAATGCATTCATATGCGCAAGAGTTGGGACAGCCGTGGAATACATCGGCCGCGTATCCCCATCAGCCGTTAGTTTGAGGATGTCAAGGTGACGATTAAAATCACCATTAAAATTGCGTTCCCAACCCCCTGAGAATCGGTGTACGATCGAAACATTCTTACCAAGAGTGCTTTCGTGGTAGCTTACCGCTGCAAGGGTCGACTGTTGTTGGACCGAGAAGTTGCCCAAATACCCATAAATAACACCGTCAGGGTTCCAGTAGTTCCCAAGTTCCACAGTACTGCTACGTGCAAAGTTATCTTGTGCGCCTGCCATTTGCTGCGTGATAGCTATGACTAACACAGTGAAAACTAATAATAACTGGTTAACTCGCTGTTTCATAAATTTGATTCTAAAAATATCGACCCTGAGGTGTGGATCCAGGAACGGAACTAAGATGTTTTAACCTTCGAGGGAAAAGTAGCAAAGAAAGAAACCCAGAAAAGCATGCAACTAGTAGGATAAATGAGTTAATTTCTGAAACTCTCACAAACATAAAACAAAGCAAAATGAAGATAAAACACACAAGGACTGGCAAAATATCCCTACCAATCAGCCACGTTTGAGACAAAGTCAAAACATATAAGAATATAAATATCCCTGGACTGAAAATTAGAAAAATGAATGTTATCCAATACGGCAATTCTAAAGTCCAACCCAAAGATAGACAAAATAAAAATAAGAGAGATGCTCCCTGGGGCCCCAGAAGTATCATGGCACTAGCCACGATGGGTATAGTGGCCAAAAATAAGACTGAGGATAACTCTTTTCGGATTCTTGGCTTAAGGGAGAAATTTTCGGCTCTATTAATCTCAGGATTACGACGCCTTACAATAAACACTAAGGTAAACGAAAGGGCGATAACTAGAGCTAGAAGGAAGTTTCCTACAAATCTAAGTTCATAATTTTCAAATAGACTAACTCTCGCTGGCTCTCCCGAGCTACTAGCTATTGTCTTTAAGGCAAAAGGAAAGCCGATAGAACAGGTGAAAAATGGCCCTCCGTTGCTAGCAAAGGGTGGGTTTTAACTGAGCGGAAGAAAATTAAATATTATAAAAAATAAAAAAAATAGAATAAAGAAGTTTATAAAATTTCTTAGTTTACACTCCTCAATCATGAAAGATCTAATGGTTGTCATAAAAAAACTCCAGCCAGTCTTGAGAAATATGTCCGTTCTAAATCTTCTCCGAGGGTTGTTAAAACGGATGAGTATAGGCACTAAGTGGCTGAGTATTTTCAAGCGAGCTAAACTCACAACAACACCTAAGATTACCGACGTTCTCCGAGTGCCACTGATACTACTGACAGGATTGGCTCTAAAGCGTTTTAGTTCCAGCTGGACAGAAAATATATCAGCAGACCGCGAGAATAAACTATAGAAAATCGAATAACTCATCACCTTCTACACAGCTTTTGACTATATACTAATTATTACTCTTCTCTTGAATAGTGCGGCATTTAAAAGAAAAAGACCGTAAACAGCCAATATGCATACATTTAGCGATGCTCCCTCTGAGGAGGAATTATAAAATTAGATATATACTCCGCAAACCCGAAACAATCCCGAAACAATCCCAAAACCCAACCGATAACTTAGTCGAAAACCTTAATCCTCGTGAAGTATCGATAGCCATGCCCAAATTCTGGTCACAACCACTGAGAATTGAAACACCCGAGGAAGTCGTACACATAACTAACAGAACAG
>CALKYB010000311.1 GCA_938003565.1 uncultured bacterium | reverse complement strand
CGCTAAGGCCTGGTCTGAAGACGGTTGGTTTAGCACAGGGGATATTGCTGAAATTGATGCCGAAGGATTTATTCGAATTACGGACCGTAAAAAAGACCTAATTGTCAATGCTGGAGGAAAAAATATTGCTCCGCAGAAAATTGAAGGAAAATTAAAAACAATTCCTTTTGTCTCCCAGGCTTTAGTTTTTGGGGACCGCAAACCATACTTAGTTGGCTTACTCACTCTAGACAGCGACAACACACTCGCCTGGGCTAAACGCACCTTTCCTAACCAGGACAATGATCTAAAATCTCTCTCAGAGAACCCTAAACTTCGAGCGCTCTTAGACGACGAAATCGCAGTGATTCATGAAGACTTAGCAAGCTATGAAGAAATTAAGCGCTATAGAATACTCGCTGAAGACTTTACAATTGAAAATGGCTTACTATCTCCCACCCTCAAATTGAAAAGAAAAAAGGTAGTTGAGAAATACCTAGACATAATCGAAGGCATTTACAGAGCCTAGTGGAAGCATGCAGTAATCCCAACTACTTGCCTATTTGTTGACTATTTTACTGCACTTGCTACAATTCATAGATTAAATCGCTCTCTAAGCAATCATTGTCGCATGCTCTGTGACAGAATAATCTGGTAGATACTCAACCAATCCTTCTTCTCAAATGATATTTCAAGACGCTCCCTTGAGCCCTACTTAGAGATATGAACTAGAAGCATTGGTGGAAAATAAGGTTTTTCAAGTATTCCAATCGGTGTAGTGCCTTCTAAAGACCAGCTGGTTTTTAAAAGACACTAACCGGAGTAGGATTATGAAACACAGTCAGTCTTTTAAGGCCGTAGAAGTAGACACCAATTCCAGCGCTGGAGTTGCTCGGAACGAAACTATGCCGCTGCGGAGAGCGAAGTATGCTCAGACCCATGAATTCCCTAACCCTACCGCGGAAGATCTCAAAGATCGTCCGGATAGCCACTGGGTATTATCGTGGCGACAAAAAATTATTAAAAGTGTTACAGCAATGCTGCCTGGGCGAAACGACGCTTCTAGTCGCGCCACGGTAAAATACAGGGCAAACGACCCTGACGATGACCTACCGTTTCTAAACCTCAAAACCCCTGAGTTTAGTTCGAGGGACTTCGAAGATCACGAGAGACCTTGGCAATATTCCCGAGCGAAAAGGCTGTATTTGTATACTGCCCCGGCTCGTAGGTTTTTGTATTTAAACTTAGCACGTATTGTTCTATACACTCTTTTATTGTTCTGTATAGTTATAGAACCTGTATTTAAATTAATCGATTGGGTAAAGACTTCCGATTGATAATGGTTTTAACTTATCTACACCACTTGCTTCCATCTAAACTTCCGCAACATTGTCCAAAAACTTTTGCAGCAATAGTTCACTCGCCAAAAATAGATCATCACGCGCTTGAATATCCTGCTCACTCATAACCGAAGGGCCAGGCTGAAGATCTTCACCCACAGCCCGACTCAATCTGTCCACGCAGCGAGCACAAAACTCCAAATGAAACTGAAGCCCAACTACCTTCTCTCCATAAGAGAAACTTTGATTAGAATAAAGATCCCCAGAAATCAGATGCTTAGCACCCCTAGGTATATCAAAAGTGTCACCATGCCAGTGAAGCGGTGAAAAGGTCATGGGAAAATCTTTTAAAAATGGGGACTGTATGCCTTCAGAAGTTAGCCTCACCGGACTCCAACCAATCTCCATTCCAGGGTCTCCCTTGTAAACTTCAGATCCCAGCACTTCGGCAAGCAACTGCACCCCAAGACAAATGCCCACCACTGTTTTACCATGCTGGATAGCCGACTCAATAAACTTTAATTCCTCAACTATCCAAGGATACTCAGCCTTATCATAGGCTCCCATAGGACCACCCATGATTATGAGCCAATCCAACTTATCCAAATCTGGAAAGACCTCTCCGTCATATATGGCAGTACTAGACAACTGGTGCCCCCTACTAAGAGCCCAGTCTTCAATCCTTCCGAGACCCTCAAAGGGCACATGTCGTATGCTGTGAATGTTCATAACTGTTAGTCTATACTCTTACGTTTTGAGACCATCAATAAATAGTTTGAATTTTGAATGTTTATCGTTTTTGTGTCAGAATTCAGACTTGAATCCACGATTTACCGAACTAGAGACAATGCATACCCAAGAAAGTTTTGAGGCGAAAGCAAAGACTCCACTAATGCTGCGAGCTTTACGCGGTGAGGCACTCGAACGACCCCCAGTTTGGTTGATGAGACAAGCTGGACGCTACATGGCTGAATATCGAGCCCTCAAAGAAAAGTATAGTTTCCTTGAGTTATGCCGCTCACCAGAACTAGCTGTCGAAGTCTCCATGCAACCCATGAATGCCTTCGATATGGATGCCTCAATAATATTTGCCGATATTCTACTTCCCTTCACCCCCCTGGGTTTAGAAATTGACTTCAACCCTGGGCCACAAGTCGCCAATAAAATTAACTCCCCTAGTGATATTGAAAAACTTAAATACATTGGTGTAGCCGAGTCTTGTTCCTTTGTGGGTGAAGCAATTAGCTCCTTAAAAAATGAGTTATCCAGTAGTTTCGAACAAACTAAAACTTTAATTGGCTTTGCCGGTGCCCCTTGGACCCTTGCTTGCTATATGATCGACCAAGGTCCGTTAAAAAATTTCGCAGGCACTCAAGTGTTTGCTGCAAGACATCCGGAAGTGATGCTTTCACTTCTGGATAGATTAGCTGCGGTGATTGAAGAGTATCTTCTGATGCAAATTGAAGCAGGGGCTGACACTGTTCAGCTTTTTGATACTTGGGCTGGCCTTCTGCCAATTGACGACTATAGGAAATTCGCTCTACCAGCGACGAAAAGAATTGTTGAAACTGTTCAAAAAGCCGGCAAACCCATTATTCTCTACGTCAATAGTGCCTCTCACCTAACTGAAGCTATGCTCGAGACCGGGGCTAATTGCCTAAGCCTCGATTCCTGCACGAATTTAGGACGAGTAATAAAACAGTCTGAAGGAAAGGTTGCGCTGCAGGGCAACTTTGAAGCAACCAATTTATTCAAAGAACCTTCCACTGTTAAACTCGAGGTTGAAGCTGCGCTGCGGTCATTCCCTCGTAATAATGGTTATATTTTCAACCTTGGACACGGAGTTCTACAACGAACTCCCACCGAATCGGTCAAAACACTGGTTGAAACTGTGAAAGGGTCAAAATCGTTTTGGAATGATAAAAACTCTCTGGAATCACTGTGAAAGAATTTGATATTCTAATTTTAGGAGCTGGCATCGGGGGCTTGTCCTTAGCCCATCGTCTACAATCGCAGGGCTTGAAGGTTGCCGTTATAGATCGTAACGAAAATCCTGGAGGTGTTATTTCCAGTTCATATAAGGAGCAATACCAATGCGAGTTTGGACCTAATACGGTTCTACTCAAGAATGAGTTAAGGAACTTAGTGAAAGAACTTTCTCTAGAGCAGCTGCTTGTAAAGCCATCAAAGAAAGCAAAAAAGAGATTCATTTGCCAGACTGCAGATAATGGTAAAAGAAAAATGACCTCTGTTCCTCTAAACCCTCTGAAGCTAGCTTCCTCCTCGCTCCTATCAGCTTCTGCAAAATTTCGTCTTCTAGCAGCTGTAGTTCCAAGACGACGACACTGCGATGACGAATCCGTTCAGCGTTTTATGAGCCGGCACTTAGGTAAAGAATTTACCAACTCCGTCGTCGCTCCTGGACTTAGCGGGGTATGGGCAGCGGATATAACTCAATTAAGTGCCAGATCCTGCCTACCCAACCTTTGGAAGCTTGAGAAAGATCACGGATCGCTCTTTTTAGGCTTAGCTAAAACAATTTCTAAGAGAAGAAGAAAAGCCAAGCCCGAAATTGTTTCCTTTGGAGGCGGTCTGCAGACTTTAACAGATGCACTATCTCGAAAACTGGGTGGTTACTACAAAGAACACAGTGTGGAGCAAATTGAGAGACTCTCTAATGGTTCTTGGTCGATTAAAATCAAAAACCTAAAAAATCAACGCGAAGAGCTAGTTGAATCTACTGCTGTAGTTTTAACTTCAGGCCAATCTAGCACCGCAAAACTAATTAAAGACTTTGCTCCGAAAACCGCAAAAACGATTGCTAGAATTCCCTCTTCCTCAGTTGGTATTTTACATCTAGCCTACAATAAAAAAGCTGTTCGACACCCACTCGATGGATTTGGGTGCCTATTTGACCCCCAAGAACAACAACCTTTACTGGGAGCTATTTTCAACTCCAGCCTTTTCCCACACACAGCTCCCCCAGACAAACACCTAATTACCTGTTTTATGGGTGGAGCCTTAAATCCTGAAAATTTTAAAATTAGTGAACAACAATGTCGAGATAAAGGTATTGAAACTCTCGGTAAAACAATTGGTGCACTTGAGCGACCAGTAGTGGTCTCTGGTGTTGAATGGCCCAATGCCATTCCTAACTATCCCCTTGGACACCATCGCATAGTGACAGAGGTGAAGAATTTTGAGTTTTCTAACCCTGGTATCTTCTGTCACGCAAATTGGCTAAAAGGTCTAAGTCTCAACGACCGAGTGGCTGAATCCGAAGCCCTGGCAAACAGACTTCTAGTATTTTTACAAAGCCGTCGTGCCTCTTATCAGTATAAATACAAAAGGTCTGCACATGGTTAAACCTGATCACTGGATTCGACATTGGGGTGAGAATGGAGGTGCCAAACCTTTCTTTCCCAAACACGTAAACCCAGCAAGTTACGATATTACTCTTGGAAACCATTGGATTTGTCCGACCCGTGACCCTGAAGAATTTTTAGCAGATGAAATAACTCTATTTCCCAATGAAGTTGCCTTGGCAACAACTGCTGAAACTATTCGTCTACCACGAGATGTAGTTGGGGACCTTAAGCTTAAAAGCTCTCTGGGGCGGCTTTGGCTCAACCATAGCCTCAGTGGATGGATTGATTGTAACTTTCAAGGACAAGTCACCCTAGAACTCCAAAATCTAGGTCCCTACCCAAGAAAGTTAACAAAGGGAATGCGCGTAGCTCAAATTGTTTTCTATCAAATGGAATCAGCTCCAGAAGTAGCATACGGTGAAAATAATACTGGCCACTATCAAGGGCAAAGCGGTGCAACTAGAAGCTGGTCCGAAGATTTTTTTCCAGCCGTTAAAGAATCCGCAAGAGAAAAAGAAAACAAGAAATAGCCCCTTCAAAATTCAGATCGGCCAATCATAGGGTATTTTGGAATAGCTTAGGGGTTGGGGACAAGCGAAAGAGTGGGTCTTCCGTTAGCATCAGTTCGAAATCTACCCTTACTCAAATCCCCATCGTCCAACACTCTATCAAGCTGAACTAAAAACTCAGTTTCTGAAGTAGGCTCAAGAATAGAAATACCGGGAAGAATCTCACCAGCTGGTCCTTCGTAGTAGTAGTGACCACCTAAGGCCGTCTCCTTACTCCAGTGCGCTTCGTCAATTAAATTCTCCATGCCACTCGGCACAGAACGGTGACTATCTGGAGGCCAATTGGAATTAGCTGAGTAATAGGCCAAAAAAGCCAATTCAAATGTTTTCATCTCGGCGGCCACTTGACCAACTTCGGGCCCCATATCTCGGCTTCTTAATTGCGAAACGGCAACAGCAGCAAAAATTGCGACAACAGCACCAGTGGCAAGCACCTCTACTAGTGTATACCCTTTCAAATTGGAATCTCGTCTCATCTATTACTTTTCCCATTAGGGGGTCTAAGCGACACTCGTAGGATCATATACTGGGAACCAATAATACTACAAGTCCTAAGATGTATGGCTCACTCCATCGTAAATCTCTGCGATACAGTTTTTCAGAGCCAAATTAAGCTATTATTTAGAGGAAACAGTGGTCTATACTGAAACCACTATAAATTTCGGTATTTTAGTTTACCTTCCATAGCTTCAGTATAGCCGAGCGTGAGCGAGGTAACCAACACATATACCCAGCCAAAGAATACTGCGCTAGAAAAGACAGAAAACGCTGATTTACCAGGACAATATGATTTTCTAGAAATAAATCTGCATCAACTACTATTCAATTCCTACTAATCCAAACCAATCCAAACTAAAAACTACTGATACCATCAAGCAAATCTAGGAAAGTTTATCACTAATTTTTGAAGCAACACACTCTAGAACCATGACTAGAGTATGTAGGCACTAAAACAAATAAAACTAAAGACGGAGAAAAACGACAATGTTAAATAAAGTATCACTTTTCGGATTCATGTTTGCAACTGGCTTAGTTCTTGGAAAACTTTCTCAATTGAGCACTTTTCTATAAGATTTTGTAAATATTAAATTCATTTGGTCGAAGTTACCAATGAACTATTTTTACAAAAGTTTTAGAACTTTTAGTAAAACTATCCTTCCTAGAATAATATTCTAAAATCTATAGAATAGAACCTTTACTCCCAATCCCTGAAAGGACCTCTTTACATACGGTAAAAAGCAGGCATGGATGACTATAAAAATCCACTCGTTAATGACGTCAGGATATACCCATCCTAGTATAAATTTCGGCGTAGCCGAACTCTCAATCCGATGGGTATATACTGAAACCATTATAAATTTCGGTATTTTAGTTTACCTTCCACAGTTTCAGTATAAGCCGAGCGTGA
>CALKYB010000310.1 GCA_938003565.1 uncultured bacterium | reverse complement strand
GAGGGATTTAAATAAAAATATACGGATATAGGGGGGGTATCAAAACTAGGAAGGGGCATCGAAAAACATCGGCGTATTGGACTCTAAATTTCATAGTTTTAAATTACTATAGGAGCTTCTTAATGCACCCATTTACTGTTAAGAGAGGCTTGGCTTCGCCTACTACCTGTGAGGCTCTGGAAATATTGATTCCAGTCTTTTTTTGGAACAACCATTAGATCTCGTATACCGGCGAAAATTTCAAGGTCCCATTGCGACTCCTCTGGGCGGACAAATGGTATAACAAAACCAAATACATCTCGTTGATGATTGAACCCCTCGGCATTGTTGGCGAACCCCAATTCTTCTAGTTCAGCTGAGGAATCTAAAAAGAGCGCAAAGGGATCGTTACCCGCAGCAAAATTTCTCAAGAAATTTGGGTTGTCCGGTACTAAAAGCTTTGAGCCAAAACTAGTCGCCCAGTGGATTTTGTTTTCGCTTCCCATCATGATAGCTAGTTCAGAACCTTCCACGCTAAAAAATTTAACAACGCCTAGTAGCTGACTATTGTTTCTATTAACTGAAAGCGGTGGTAGTGGAGTTTTGACATTGGATTCAAGCAGCTGGGGATTTATCGTAAGAGGCTCATCATAGATCAATGTGTAAACATGAGAATCAGGTTCAGGCTCGACAATAGTTAAAATTGCCGATCTTATCTTTGTAATATCAAACCCCAGATTTTTCTTAGTGCTATTTCGGCTACTTCCAGCCAGAGCAACAGGAGCCATCGAATCTACCAGGGGTTCTTTTAGAAAGGCACCTATATTTTCAAGACATGGGTGCAAGCCCTCAAATAGAAGTGGGGTTGTCTCGAGGAGCTGGGGCGCCAAAAGAAAATTATCACCAATCCCAGGGATTCGCTGCAAAGAAAGCGAAACTTTGCATTCGAAAATCCCTCTGATTTTTAGTTGATCTCTCAATTCATCAATTGAAAGGCTCTCAATTTCACATTCTTCAAAAAAATTCGAACTCACTTGCGTTTCCTTAGAGTAATCAGAAGACATAAGTGGTCATCAAAGAACCTATTGATGCCCACTCCCAAAAAAATCGGAAAATGCCATTGCTATCCAAAACAAAATTTTCTAGGAGCGGAAAAAGTAAACTACCCGGGAGTTTTTAGTGGAAGAGAGCGAATGAAAGAATTTTTCTATAGAAACGACTCCATGTTTTAGGAGTCTGAATGATTCATCCTATCATAGGGATTTCGCACTATCAAGGTGGGGAATAGTGGGGTCTCGAAATTTAGATAAATTGATAATACTATTTTTGCCCGTTCGGCAGCTTCATTTGTAGGTGGATAAGGTAATTGCTTTCCGAAGTATTGATTTACTACTAGATTTCAAATTATGTTTGAGACCGTACTTCTTTTATTTAATCCAATTGCAGGCAAAGGTAATAGCGAATATCTTGTTCGAAGTCTTGAGCAACGTCTTTTGCTTGAGGGGTTTTCTACTCGAGTGGAAGAAAGTTCGGTTTGTCGAGAAACTTTGAGCCAAGACCTCCTAGGGGGTAATTTTATTGCTGCTATTATTGCCGGTGGGGATGGAACGGTGGGAGATTTTCTAGCTTTGTTCTCTGACACCCGCGTTCCCATATATAATCTTCCAACTGGAAACCAATCACTTTTTGCAAAAGAATTTGGGATGAGTGTTTGTTTTGATCAGGTGGTTTCTCTTCTCAAAGAAAAGGTGAGCAAAAAATGCTACGTTCCTCTGGCGAATGACAGAAGTTTCTTTACTATGGCTTCAGTTGGCTTTGATTCGCAGGTCGTTGAAAAAGTTTCGAAGAATCGATCTGGCCCGGTTGGGAATATGGGATATGTTTTTCCCACATTTTTGACCGCAGTTGCGCATCGAGCTCCCGAGATCAGTCTCACTGTGGACGGTGAGAAATTAATAGACTCTCAGCCGGGCTATGTCATAGTTGCAAATTGCAAGCAGTATGCTCTTTCCATGGAGTTTCTCCCAGAGGCTAATCCCTTGGAAAAGTCTTTGGTAGCTCGCTTCTTTCCTTACTCGAGTGTCGCTAGTTACTTAAAACTAAATTTGAAGGCTCTGTTTGGCAAAAAACATCTCTCGGGTAGTAAATTTTTTCAGGGAGAGAGTTTTCTTATAGAAAGCTCTTTGCCGTTTCCGGTCCAGGTGGATGGGGATTACGTGGGATACACACCTGTGCTTCTTCAAAGTACCGATCGACAAATTACACCGCTTGTTTAAGGCTGAAACCTTGTTTCTAAGAAGTTTTCAAAACCCCCTCCATGCAATTTATTATAGCTTCTAGGTCTTTGCTGTCTCAGGGGTAGCTCGCATCAGTAATTTTTTGTGACTTAAACTTGCTAGTGGGAGATGATTTTGGTTGCCAATAGTTAACTCCATTGAAACTATAAACTAAATGCAGCAGTTTTTCGGCATCTTATTTTTTAAAAATGGTGTATTTATTTTTAATCCTATGTTTGTTCGTTCAACCTTGCTCATTTCTTTTTTACTACTCCCTTTAGTTTCACTAGAGGCCCAGGTTGTAGAGTTTATATCCTCCGAAATTGGCCCTAGTAATTCTAGCAATCGGGACACTGCTGAATCGTTTGGCGAGGAGTGGAGAGATTTGGTTCGCGATGTAGGAGGTTGTGAGGACGGATTTGAAACAGGAAATCTTGAGGGTCTAACACCGTTTCCCTATCCGGGCTCTACAAACAACAACACCGTTGAATTGACGGTCGGCGGTATCGGAGTGACTATTTCAAACCGGGATTTAGTTAACTTCGCTGGCACCACATATGCAGATCTCATTGGAGACCCTGGAGGAGTGGTGTCTTTGGGAAATGGTGCTTCCTTGCAAGACTCCTCCCCGCGACCAGCAAGTTTATATAATTCTGGTAGTCAGCCAGACTATCTTAATGAGATTAGTGGTAGTGGATCTTCTAGAAACGCATACTTGATTGAGTTTGCAACTCCTATTCAGTCATTTGGTGCTTGGTTTGGGGATCTGGAAACCAACCCACTTGGGACAGAGGCCTTTATCCGTCTTTTTGATGCGGGGAATAATCAAATTGGCACTGATACAATAGTGCCGGCTGACACCGCATTTTTAGCTGCAAATGGTTTCACAACTTCTGACTGTGGAGCGCCCCCATCGGGCTCTGATGTCAATGGATGTGGAAACTCGACAACACGTTTTATTGGTTTTGTTTCAACACCTACCGCATTTGTAAAGTCAATGCTGGTTGTCGTTGGCGATGATGATCAACCACCCTCAACCTACCAAGGGCTCACAGAGCATATTAGTATGATTGGACCTAGTCTTAATGCGGACTATTCTTGTACTGATGTTAATCTTACTTCTATAAAGCGAGATGTTTCGGATCCAGTTGAAGTTGGTGAGAATATAGTTTTCGAAGTTTTAGTTACTAATTTCGGAACCCAAACTGCTACTGGCGTTGAGCTCCAAGATTTGCTTCCTCCAGAGTATGCTTTTGTCGAAGCGACCGCCGACAACGGCGGAACCTGTACGGAGAGTTCTGGGACTGTTGATTGCTCCTTGGGCACTGTTGCTAATGGGGAAATAGTTACTGTAACAATTGAGGTGTTTCCTACGACTCTGGGGACATTTCTAAACCAAGCTTGTGTTTCATCTGTTGAGGGGGATACCTTCATTGATGACAATTGTAGCTTGGAAGAGACCAGTAACGTTTTAGAGGACTATGTTAACCTCGCTATTTTTAAAAATGATTTAAAAGATCCAGTTGAGCCGGGATCAAATATAGTTTTTGATCTGACTGTATTGAACATGGGAGCACTTACGGCTACGGGTGTTCAAGTTCAAGATATCCTTCCTCCTGAATATAGTTTTGTTTCCGCGAGCGCAGACAATGGGGGAGTCTGTGTAGAAGGGCTGGGGCAGGTGGATTGCTC
>CALKYB010000309.1 GCA_938003565.1 uncultured bacterium | reverse complement strand
GGATGATTTATAAGCCCTTTGGTAGTTCAAATAGGATTCTTCCGATTGGGAGCAGCAGTGGTTGTGCTTTAGTGGCGCGACTTGGAGAGATGGAGAGAAAATAGGGATTTTATGGAGAAGGTAGTTTTAGCATACAGTGGTGGTCTTGATACTAGCGTAATTCTTAAATGGTTGCAGGAGAAAGGTTATTCAGTGGTTGCCTATATTGCTGATGTAGGTCAACAAGAAGATTTTTCTGCGGCAGTTGAGAAGGCTAAAGCCTGCGGAGCGGTAGAGGTTTATTTAGAAGATCTAAAGCGAGAGTTTGTCGAGGACTATATCTTCCCAGCCCTGAGAGGTTCTGCGTTATATGAAGGTAGATACCTTTTAGGGACTTCGCTTGCTCGACCAATTATAGCAAAGAGACAAATTGAGATTGCTAGGAAAGTTGGAGCTACTGCGGTAGCTCATGGCGCTACGGGTAAAGGTAATGATCAAGTTAGATTTGAGTTAGCTTATTTGTCTTTGATGCCAGAGGTAAAGATAGTCGCACCATGGAAGGACTCCGAGTTTTTAGATAAGTTTAAAGGTCGAACTGACTTGCTGGATTACGCTAAGAGTCACGGGATTGATGTGGGCGCGAAGAAGAAACCTCCTTATAGTATGGATGGTAATCTGATGCATATTAGCTATGAATCAGGCATGCTTGAAGATCCTTTCACTGGTCCGGAGAAGGAAATGTTTCAAATGACAGTTGATCCTAAGGACGCACCAGATGCTGCCACTTCAGTTTCCATTTCCTTTAAGAAAGGCCGTCCAGTAAAGCTAGAGAATAAGGCTACTGGGCAGAGCCATACTGATTCGCTAGAAATATTTAATGAGCTTAATAGGCTTGGGGGTGAGAACGGTATTGGCAGAATCGACATCGTGGAGAATCGCTTTGTCGGGATTAAGTCTCGTGGAGTTTATGAAACGCCAGGTGGAACTATTCTTTGGGAGGCGCATCAAGACCTTGAGACAATGTCCATTGATCGAGAGGTTTATAAACTAAAACAAACTTTGGTGAGGCCGTTTTCTGAGCTTATCTATAATGGATTTTGGTTCTCTCCAGAAATGGACTTTATTCTTGCTGCGTTTGAGAAGAGCCAAGAGTTAGTTACGGGAGTTGTTAATCTGGAATTGTATAAAGGTAACGTCACCGTTACGGGTAGACAGAGTGAGAGCCATTTGTATGATTCTGAGCTTGCTAGCATGGATGTTGAGGGTGGTTATAATCAGTCGGACGCCGAGGGATTTATTAAGGTTAATGCGGTCCGACTGAGGAACTACTATAGTCAGTCCGTGTCTTGAGTCTTAGTCTGCTCAAAAATTTAGTCCAGCTTTTTTGGTTTATGGTTTAATTTTAGCTTATGTCAACTACTAGTAAAAGATTGTGGGAAAAAGGTGAGAAAACTTTGGAGAAAGTTCTGAAGTTTACTACTGGTGATGATCCCCTGCAGGATAAGAATTTGGTTTGTTGGGATGCCTTGGCATCAGCCGCGCATGCACGCATGTTGCTTGAGGTTGGCCTGCTGGAAGAAAAAGAAGCAAAGGACTTAGTTGCTGCTTTAAGTAAAGTTTTTGAGTTAGGCAAAGAGGGTAAGTTTGATATTCCATATGAGTTAGAGGATTGTCATGGGGCGATTGAGGACTACCTAGTTGAGCGAGTAGGGGATGCTGGTAAGAAGATTCATACGGGAAGATCCAGAAATGACCAAGTCTTAGTGGCATCTCGACTTTACTTAAAACACAACATACTTAAGATTCTTGGCCAGCTTTCTTCGTTTGCGGACATTATTTTAACTAGGCTAGAGAAAGACGCTGAGCAAGAAATGCCTGGCTACACCCACCTACGGCAAGCCATGCCGACGACTATCGGAATGTGGTTAGGTTCTTTTGCTGAATGGAGTTTAGAATTAACCAGGGATGGATTGGACTTGTATGAGGCCGTTGACAGTAATCCTCTTGGTGCGGCTTCAGGTTTTGGAACCCCTCTTGGTTTAAAGCGAGAGACAACAACTGAATTGCTCGGTTTTGCTAGAACTCAGAGGAATCCTGTTAATATTCAAAATGGTCGTGGGCGGGCTGAGTTAAAAGTTCTAAATTGGGTTTCAGAGATTTCCCAAATGATGGAGAAGGTTTCCTGGGACTTGATCCTTTATTCCACTACAGAGTTTGGGTTTTTTGATTTGCCTGATGCTTTGACTACTGGGTCGTCAATTATGCCTCATAAACACAATCCGGATGTCCTGGAGTTGATCAGAGCCAGGGCTGCTCGGATTCGTGGTGCGGCAAACGAGCTGGAGTGGGTCACTGGGAAGCTTCCTTCTAACTACCATAGAGATTTTCAGTATACGAAAGCTCCTGTGTTTCGTTCAGTTGGGGATGTCCGAGAGAGCTTGGACTTGTTAAAGCTTGCGGTTCATTCTTTTACAATTAATAAAGAAAAGCTCGAAGCGACGAGAAACCCCGCGCTCTACTCTACCTATGCTGCCTTTAGAAAGGTTAAAGAAGGCCAAGCTTTTAGAGATGCCTATAAAGAGACAGCTACGGACCTGAAGGAAGGAAAGATTAAGGTAAGTGACTATTCGACTGAGTTGGGAGAGATTTTTAAGGAAACTAGCCAGGAGCTTGATCTTGCGAGGCAAGAAATGGTTTCTTTGTCCTTTAGGATTTCGAAAAAGAAAGATTCGTTTAGAAAAATCCCGGAGAACGTGTTCCAGTTTAAAGTTTCTTGGTCTAAGAAGCTTTTTACTTCGAAGACTTAAGTTTGTAGTGGTTTCAGTACATAGGTCGAAATGGTAATTTCGTCAGATGCTGGGCTAAGGCAACGAATTAAAGTTTTAAGGATGAAATGAAAGGTATACCCATCCTAGTATAAATTCGGCATAGACGAACTCTCAAGCCGATGGGTATATGCAGTGCGTAAGCACTGCCGTTAGGCAGATATAATGCGCCTCCAAAAGTCCTTAGGACTTGACTAGAAAATTCAAAATACAGCTCATTTTCAAAGCTCAAATGACTTTTCTTGTGAAGCTAGGCTTCTCCCCCATATTTTAGGAAGGGTATACCTGTATAAGGGCCTCGCTTACGCTCGGCTTATACTGTTAAAAGTCACTTTGGTTCTTCTTCTTTTACTAGCCTTTTCTGTTCATTCTAGTAAGCAAACAATTTCACTAGAAGACATGGTTAAGAGAGCAGACCTGATTATTGTCGGGCGAGTGATGGATTCAAATAAGGTGATTCCTTTCAGAACGTTGGGTGAAGATTCAGATTGGCTTTCGGAAGTAGGAATTACTAAAGTTAAAAAGGAGTCCGTTCTAGAAGGGAATAAAACGACTGGTTATCCTAAAGAACTATTCGTTATTTCGGGTAGTCTTACGTTTGAAATTTCTAAGGAATATATAATCTTTCTAAACCCCACTAAAGATTTTGGGAGGAGGGTAGAGGATATTTATAAATACTTAGATGCCCCTGCGAAACGGGTTGAAGCAACCAAGGAAAACAAAACAACGGTCAAAGAGTTACTGAAGGAACAGGGGCAGTAACCCAGTTTTTTATATGCTAGAAGAATTTGGTCTAGATAGGAAGCTCCCACCTAGACCGTTAGATTTTACTCGCTAGCTTTTTCTTCTGCCGCGGGAGCTTCTTCAGTAGCCGGGGCCTCTTTTGCAGCTGGTGCTTCTTCTTCAGCGGCTTGAACAACCTGAACAGGTTTTTCCCTGTCTTTTCTACTTCGTCGCTTAACTTTAGCAGCACTTTTTTCACTGGCTTTACCGCCAGCAGCTTTTCTCTTGGAGCGTTTTGAGCGAATTTTGTCTTTACGCTCTTTTTCTAGTTCGTCCAAGTAGCCAGGAAGGATTGTGTCGATTATTGAAGAAACGGTGTCAGAAGGCTGGGCCCCTACGCTTATCCAATACTTAACACGATCTTCATTTAGGTTTATTACTGCTGGATCTTTAAGAGGATCTACAGTTCCTAAAAGCTCTAGGTAACGGCCGTCTCGCTTCTTCTCTTTGTCGCATGCTACGACTCTGTAAAAAGGAAGCTTGTTTCTGCCGTGTCTTGCCAATCTAATTGCTGTCGCCAATTTATTTCTCTCTGTTTTTTTCTATTTCACTAAAACGAATTTGTTAGAACTAAAAAACAAAATTCTACATTCCAGGATTTCTTCTTAAGGTTTGCGCAAGATTTGCCATACCACGCATTCCTTTTCCACCACCCTTGGAAAACTTTTTCATAATTTTTCGCATATCGTTGAACTGCTTAATCAGTCTATTTATCTCTTCAACTGAAGTGCCGCTCCCCTTGGCTATGCGTTGCCTTCGGCTGCCGTCCAGAATTTCGGGCTGCTGCCGTTCCTTTGGAGTCATGGAGAGTATAATTGCCTCAACACGACTCATTTCTTTGTCAGCCTTACTGTCATCAATTTTACTGGCAGCGGCTCCAATGCCGGGAATCATTTTCATCATATCCCCAACTGAGCCCATACTTTTAATGGTTTGTAGCTGAGAATGGAAGTCTTCTAGGTTAAATTCTGCCTTTTTTATCTTTTTTTCTAGCTTTTTTGCCTCTTCTTCCGATATTTGCTTGCTGGCCTTCTCAATCAGGGTCATTACGTCGCCCATACCTAAGATTCGACCCGCCATGCGGTCAGGATGAAAAAGCTCCAGAGCGTCTAATTTCTCGCCAACTCCGATGAATTTAATAGGTTTATCAGTCACTGCTCGCATAGAAAGTGCCGCACCACCTCTGGCATCACCATCAAGTTTAGTTAAGACCAACCCATCAATTTCCAGAAGCTCGTCAAAGCCTTTGGCGACATTTACAGCTTCTTGACCAGTCATTGCGTCTGCTACAAGTAAAATTTCATGAGGGTCAATTGTCTCAACAATCTCAGCCAGTTCGTCCATTAGTTCGTTGTCGATCTGAAGTCGTCCGGCAGTGTCGAGGATAACAGTATCAAGCCCTGTTGCTTTAGCGTGTGCTTCTCCTCGCTTGGCAATTTCTACTGGGTCCTCATCAGTGGATACATTTAAAACTTCGATTCCGAGGTCGGAACCAAGTTTTTTTAACTGATCAATCGCTGCTGGGCGGTAAACGTCGGCTGGTACCAACAAAGGACGACGTTTTAATTCGTCTCGCAAGTAGCGAGCGAGCTTGCCGCAAGAAGTAGTTTTTCCTGATCCCTGCAGCCCAACGAGCATTATTACTACCGGAGGAGCGAACTTAAGGTTGAGTGCTTCATGCTTTCCCATCGCCTCTAGTAGGGCGTCGTGAACATACTTAACCACCATCTGGCCCGGAGTTAGGCTTTTAATTATTTCTGATCCCGACGCTTTATCTTTGACGCTCTTGCAAAGGTCTTTCGCAACTTGCAGATTGACATCTGCTTCCAGCAAGGAGTCACGTATTTCTTTGAGAGCTTCATCTATATCAGATTCAGAGAGCTTGCCTCGGTTTCGAAGACGCTTAAAAGTTCCCTCAAGTTTTCCAGATAGAGATTCAAACATTGCGAATAGTGTTAGGAGAAATAATACCAGAAATAAAATCTAGGGCCTTTAGCACTGCTAGATTGCCGCCAATCCATTGGATTCCGGGTTAAATAATTCCCTCTTCTATAGCAATGCATGAGCAATCAGGCAAAGCTGTGTTTGATGTTCTGTCTAGCCTTGTTTCACTAAGCCAGCTATACTCAGAGTTATCGCGACCGGGAGTGAAATTTGTATGATAAAAAAACTAAAGAGATTGAATAAGGGAGCTAGAATTGGAGTTTTCGCCCCGGGTTCTCCTGCTAATCCCGAATTTGTGAGGCTTGGTATCGAGAATTTGGAGCAAAGAGGCTTTTCTGTTTCATGCCCTTTAGATCCCGCTAGTAGGTTTGGTAATTTAGGACGTCATTTTGTCAGTGCAGATGCCCAGGAGAGGGCTGAAGTATTCATGAACTTTATAGAAGATGATTCCATTGAGGCTGTTATCGCGGTCCGAGGTGGTTACGGGACAGCTGAGATGCTTCCACTTCTAGATTTTGAGAAAATCACTAGCGCCAGAAAGCCAGTTGTTGGTTATTCCGATGTTACGGCACTCTTGCTAGCTATTTTAACGAGATCTGGTATTCCCGCTATTCATGGTCCAACTTTAGCCACTGAGTTTGCCTGTGAGGATCAAGATTCATTAGCAAGCTGTGATTTTTTGCTTGAGCTCTTAACTAACCCAGGTCTGCATCCGAGTTTTGATATGGAGACAGTTGTTGCTGGCGAGGCTCAAGGGCGCCTAGTGGTTGGTAATCTTTCAATGCTTCAAACTATGTTGGGAACCGAGTGGGATGTCGACTATTCCGGCTCAATTTTACTGCTTGAAGAAATTGGAGAGGCACCTTACCGTATTCATCGAATGCTAAATCATTTGAAGCAAGTTGGTAAGTTTGATGGTCTCTCTGGGGTTGTCCTGGGGAGGTTTAGTAAGTGTGAATCTGAGCATGGACCACTTGTAGAGGAAATCTTAGAAGATTTTTTTTCCGAGCTAAATATTCCCTTAGGTCGAAATCTTCAGTTTGGTCATGATGGCCTCAACTTGGCTATACCCTTAGGGTGCCAGGGAGCTATGAAGGATGGTTTGCTTGAGCTCTTAGAATCTCCTTTGTGTGAATTAAGTGTATAAATTCTTGTCGGTTTAATTTTTTTAATAGAAAGCACTATGAATAAAGGGAATTGGAATAGAGTAGATGATTTTCTAGAGATGTCTACTCATAACCCTGAGCATCCTTATGTAGCTGCAAAATCTACGGTCATCACTCCAGGTTGTGTTCTCCTGGTAGGGCAGGGTGGAAGAGTTGTTTACCACAAGGCGTTTGGTAGTAAATCGTTGTTGCCAGAGGTCTCGCCGACAAGCACGTCCACCGTTTATGATGTGGCTTCCTTGACCAAAGTAATGGTCAGCACGCTTTTGATTATGAAAATGGTCGAGAGAGGACAGCTAGATTTAGAAAAACGCTTGTCTCATGTTTTACAAACTTTCGGTACGCATGGGAAAGAAAAGATTACTCTAAGGAATTTGTTGACCCATAGTTCGGGCTTGCCGGCTCATATTCCATACTATCAAGAGATTCAGAGTCTCAATCAAAGTTCCCGCACCGGCTTGCAGGGAAGTAAAGCTGCTGCTCAGTATATCTATAACGAAATTTTTCGATCCGAACTCGAATACGAGCCAGGCTCAAAATCAGTCTATAGTGATGTCGGATATCTTTTAATGGGGCAGCTAATAGAGTCAATTTCCTGCGGGTTAACATTGGACCGCTATGCGACCAAAGAAATATTTAAACCTTTGGGATTGCAGTCTACCGGCTATATTGACTTATCCGCTCTGAAACTTAAGCAGCTTGAGGCTGTGACGGAATCCATCGCCCCTACAGCGCAGTGCCCCTGGAGAGACAAGCTTCTTTGCGCTGAGGTTCATGATGAAAATGCCTGGGCTATGGGGGGAGTTGCTCCTCACGCTGGAGTATTTTCAACTGCAGAGGATGTTCATCGAGTTGCGCGGGTTCTTCTAGAATCTTATCGCGGAGAGAGTGAGTTCTTAAATAGAGATGTAATGAGATTGTTCTGGGAGCGAGACCGGTTGATTTCTAAAGGGACCTGGGCCTTGGGCTGGGATACTCCAAGTAGTGAGAATAGCAGCTCTGGGAAGTACTTTTCCGAAACCAGTGTAGGCCATTTAGGCTACACTGGTTGCTCACTTTGGATAGATATTGAGCGGGAGGTGGATGTGGTTCTTCTCACTAACCGTGTTCATCCTAGCGCCGAAAACAAAAGTATTAAGCAGTTTCGGCCTGCTGTTCATGATCTAGTAATGGAAACCCTTGGAAATACTTAGTATTTTTGCGGCTTAGCCATTTGAAATGATAGGGTGAAAGCGATATCTTTTGTGAGTGTGAAAGAGTATCTCTTGCTCCTTGTTGTGGGGATTATCTTTGCGCTATTGATGGCCTTCTGTGGGCCTTGTTATTTCTTTTAATGTTGTTTTGAGTAGAGATATTACTTCTTCGACTTGTACGCTGCCGCGTTTACTTTTTTGATTCTGACCTCGTCAAAATTATACATATCGTGCAGTTTGTAAGCTGAAGAAGTGGAAGTCTAGGTTTTTCGTTGTCTTGATTTGTCAGTGTTACCACTAGTTTCTTTGGAACTGGTGGTAACACCCATTCATGCAACAAAGGAAGACAATGACATATTCTATTCCAAAAAACCTGATTCTCAGGACCGATAACCAAAATGCATCTGTTACAGGTGTAATGCAGGACATTAGTTCTCTCCTGCCTATGCGTTTAGAGCCCGGAACCCAAGCGGTGCTGAGTGCCTGTACTTACCAAAGCATGGCAGACTGCACCGCTGACCTGTCCAAGCATACTCAAATTTACGAAGGGTCAGATTTAATGGCCAATGTGCTTGTAGATCGGTTTGGTAATGCTCTCACCCAGAGTCAGCCTCGGTTTCGAATTCGAGATGCAGGTACTGTACAGTCGTTGTTGCCGGAATGGTCTTACCCGCGGCACCAGTCGGCCATACCATCGCATTTGTCAGAATTGGATATCCTCGGACTCTTTAAAGCTGCTTTGTCGGCTGGAGTTCCTTATTCTTATTCAGTGGTTAAGCCGAAGTATGGTGATGTCGTTGGCTATTACTTGTGTTTTTGGCCCAGTCACCTTCCCGCTTACGGAGCCTCGACAATGAGACTGCTGGGAAGACCTCTTGAGTTTCGGGAATTGCAGAGTGAGTTTTCTGCAGAAAATCGCTTTAAGCCGACTGCCATTTGGGTCGGTATGCCTTTTCTCTCCAGTTTGGAGTTTGAAGGCGTACATACGATTCTTGGCAGTACCGGTCGCAATGCGATGGTCGTTGTAAATGGTGGAACTTATTCGGGGGGTGCGAAAAAGCCAGTAACTTTTCAGCTCCACGATAGACTTTTGCCTCAAAGAGGTTTGATTTGTACTCATTACGCTATGGCGAAGTTGTTAGACGGAAGCGTTATGGCTACGGGTCAGACTACGGCCGCCGGTAAATCGGAAACCTCAACGAATTTTACTGAAAATTTGGTGTGGGATTTGCCAGATGGTAAAAAAATCAGTGTTGATGTGTCTAATTCCAGCCCGTTTGCAAATCCCGAGGTTTCTAAGGCTGAGTCGCGGGGAGTCATTTCGGATGATATTACCGCTTTTCAACCTCCACGGTTGGGCGACGGGTTTCTTGGCTTTGGCGCTGAAATTGAAAGTGGGACATTCTACCGTGATGACTTGTGCGAAAAAATTGATGCACAGGGGAATTTAAATGACCCGTTTGCGCAGGCTTGTCGAGACGGTAAGGCTGGCGGACCGGTGGACTATTACAACTACGGTTGGGATCCAGACACCAAGACGGTTCTGGTTGATCAACACATTACTCTCGATGGGGAGCATTGTACTAACCCTCGGCGAACGTTTAGTCCCTCTCTTCTTCCTAATTATATTGACTCCGGTCCTTATAATCCGCAGGGTATTGATCACC
>CALKYB010000308.1 GCA_938003565.1 uncultured bacterium | reverse complement strand
GTCACTTTTACTCGAGGTGTCAGTAGTAGGGAGAATCGCAGGAGAATTATCTTCATTCCTAATCGCTACAACCTTAACACCCGCCGGTGGATTCTCATAGTTACCCACCGCTATTACAGCTGAATCGGCTAAAACCAACTTAAACAGAGATTCCATAGATTCCAAACTACTATTAACCTGAGAGGCAAAGCTACCTTGCAAAAGAGCCTTTTGTTTGAAAAAGGCTATATTTTGAGAAGAAGTGGCCAAGGTGTGAGGCTTAAGCTTCACAATTTTGTTGTTTAATGAAGAATTTTTCCAGCTAGTTATCGATTTACCTGCACCACGATTGCGATCCTTAGAAAATATAGCATCAAGTTCACTTAAACTTAAACTATCAATCGGGCTATCAGCACCAACATAAACTGCAGCAACTGACAAAGCTGTTTTTATTTGTGTGGGCTGAAAACCATGCTTGCTTAGAAAATTCTCTACTTCTTTTTCTTTCATAGGTCGAGACATCGGTCCCAAACTAGCACTCCCGTCAACCAAGGCTGCAGGAGCTAAGGCAGATCCACGACTAACTAGATTAACTCTAACATCAGGTTGATGAACTCGATAAGCTCTAGCCCACTCCTTCATCAAACCATCCATTGAGTCAGATCCAACGGAGGATATCGTCTGTGGTTTTAGTTCATCGGCTTGATACTTAGGCAACGACTCAGCTGAAACTCCACCGCAAAAAAAGATGTTTAAAAGCACAACCCCAAACAGAAATTGGCCACTGCGCAAACTTAAAAATAGTCGATTATTCATGAGCTTCTCGAATTGAAAACTTTTCGGTTAATTATTTCTTTGGATCTCAACCATTTCTACTAAAATAGTCAAAATAGAGGTTACAGCTAGTGATCTAAAGTTCCAGATATTCTACCTAATTAATAATAAATGTCCATAAAGAGGGAATAGGTATTCATATGGGCAAAAAACATAGTTAAACTAGTAGTTTAAAATAAAAGATACCTTTTACTTCTATGCTAAAATTACTAATCTAGCCAAAAGAAGTTTTGTAAGTGAACAGTAGTAGATTCGGGCTACTAAAACACCACCGGTGTGATGAACTTAACCAAATTATTAAATTTTCACTGCAATAACTAACTAGGTAGACTATTTAGTTTTTCTAACTCTTGAGCCAATGAAGCTGCTTCAGAATCAATCTGCGTCTGACTCCAACCCTTTTCTTCTGCTACTAAAAGATTCAGCTTGTTCAAGAAATTCGCGGAAAGTTCACCTTCGCTCAGCAGGGGCAAACGTCTACAAACTACATCAGCTAAGTGTTGGCAATGTTCATTTGATGCGACATATCGAACCTCCGCTCGGGTGATTCCGGAGTTTCCATCAACAAACCCTGAGTCTTTTTTTAAGTAAGGTATCAACCTATCAGAACAAGATCCAAACTCTCGCAAAATTCTTTTTAATTCCGTCTCACCCAACAACTCCCTAAGTTCTTTTTGAGCTGCGCTATTCTCAAGCCTCTCTCCACCATAAATGGAATGTCTTGAGCTCTCACAAGGCAAACAGGAAATACTCGTTTTTCTTACGACTAAATCAACAACCTTCTCAGCTAAAGATCGAAAAGTAGTATATTTAACTCCTTCAACTGAAAGTAAATTCTCGCAGCTATAGTTTAGCTTAGCAGATTGATTTTGGGCATGATCTACAATCCTATGTTCACGAAGCACAGTAGCATCCCCCTCCTGCCCTCGCTTAGCACAATCTTCATCTAGAGGCCGCAGACCACCAAATCCACCCAGCACCTTAGTGTGCAACTTTTTAACTCCAAGCAGCTGCTCCAACTCTGCTGCAAAGCCAAGAGATTCATCCTCGGAGATGCAAAAATCATCAGCACTACCAGAGAAAATACTATCAGTGGTTCCTGCTATCGAAACACCCCGCCACGGAACTAGAAAAAAACTCCGTCCTCCGCGTGAAATTTTTGCCGCTGAATCCTGATACTGGCTTTCCAAGACCAATGCATATTCATCGACAAGCTGGGGAAAGGTTAACTGAACACCTTTCGAATGTTTTTTATCTACTTTGGGTTCAAGGGAGTATTCTGTTTCTAAGTTCAACCACGGGCCTGAAGAATTTACAACAAAGTCAACTGACACCTCAAACTGCCTAGAGGTTGAAGAATCCTCAAGCACAACTGATTCGATTCTACTCCCTGATCGCTGAAACTTAAGAGCTTTAGTATAATTCCGAATTCTTGCCCCAGCTTCCTCAGCACTACGAGCTATGGAGTAAGTCAAGCGATCACAATTAACAATCTGACAATCTGAAAAAACAACTCCTCCTCGAAGATCGCTAGATTCAATCCCTCCAGCAATCTCAAGAACTCTAGCTCTTGAGAGCACCTTAGGCATGGCTAAGGATAAATCCTTAGATACTCCAAAATTTCGCCAGAAGGTTAAGACTTCATATAGCCAGAGTCCAAGGCCTAAATACCATTTACTCTTCTTGCCAATTCCATAACAAGGAATCAAAAATTTTAGCGGTTTCAAAAAATTTGGTGCAACTCTTCGCAATATGCGCTGTTCCCGAACTGACTCAAAAAGCCTAAGAAAATCAAAGTGCTGAAGATAGCGAAGCCCACCGTGAGCAATTCGAAAACAACCACTAGAACTACCACTGCCAAAATCTCCCTTATCAACCAACAGGACATCAATCCCACGCAAAGCCGCGTCTCTAGCAATAGCTGCTCCGTTAACCCCGCCACCAATGACTAAGAGTTGAGTTTTCTGTATTTTAAATTCGTCGGACATAGAGAGCCAAATTGGCTAGACACATTTTTACTAGGAGATAGTTTGCACAGGGTAAAACAAAAATAGCAATCCCTCTCTACTATCCGCTAGGAAAAATTTGATTAAATGAAATCTATACAACACTTAAACAAAGCCTGATCAGAAAACCTAGACTAAACCTCTATATCGCTAGGAGGGAGGATCATCAAAATCCCGACAAAGGTCCAGATAATCATCAATGTCGTTGCACGACACCGAACTCTCCACCGTGAATCCAAGGCTCTCGGGAAGCGTCGGGAATACTTCTGAAGTGGAACTCAGCAGTGCAACTGGGCAATATCCCGGAACTTCCTCTATTCGCACGAACTGTCCATTTACAACCTCCAGCGGAACAGATGCCGGAATTTGGAAACTACTAACCTCCCCCAAATCGTCAAAAAATTCCGCGGTCAGATCGGTGCCTTCCGTATCTGAAAAAGTCACGTTCGCCAAAGATAACAGTGGTTTTGGCGCCTTTAATACATGATCACTATCAAAAGAATCTGCATCCGTCCGGAAAATGACCCTTTGATCAAGATAGGTCATAGTGGCCATAAAATCGTATTCCAAATCATTGGGGTGGATAGACAGAATCTGTGCCGGAAGCAGATCAATAATATATATTCCCAACCTTGGATTGGTGGAATACTGACAGAAGTTGTCCATTCCTATCACCTTGCGAATCTCGGCAAGCTGACTCTGGATAGTTGAATTGATTGACCATCCGGGGGCAATGTTTAATTTTGGAACTAGCATAAACTCATTTGTCTCGTTAGTGAATGAAAACCCAAATTAACCTGTTTCGTTCAGGCTTTGAGTCGACCAGACAAAAGAATCCACCAGGTTAATCCTTTTGCTAGCCGCTCGGCTCAAAGCACTTTAACAATCTACCGAAAGAAAAATGTGAAATAGTTTGGTCCAAGAGGACGATCTAGGTGCATTTCCCGACTATACTACACAAGAATGCAAGTTTGAGATAGCCCAGCCCTGTAGAAAACCGAAAAATTTCAATTAAGTCAATAATTTTGGGGGCTTGTTTTCAAACGGAAATCTAAACCCAAACTTTCTAAGCTGTGGGAACTATAATTAAATATCTCAGCCCTAAGGCATTTATTTACGCTAAGTCCTAAAATAGGCAGGCTTAAAACTAAAGGGCTCAGCCTTTTGGGAAACCCAAGAATAAAAACCTTGAGACTGACCGACCAAGCGGCAAAGAGGCGAGAGCTCTTTCTAAGTGGGCGCTTCTGGAACTTTAGGCCGCATCCCCTCGTCTGTTAACGGGTTTTCTAGTCCGAGCCAACCTTTTGTGAATCTTACTGGCATACTTGTGAGGTTCAAAACGTCCTCGAACAGAAATTTCTGGAATATGAGAATGCGCAGCGCCAATCTCAATCGTACCAACATTCAGGGCTCGCTCAAATAAACTTTGAGAGACTCTTACCCACCCAATGTCTTGATAATTTATCTCAATTACGTCTTGTTTCAAAGAAAAACGCCCTACCATATAGCGAACACATCTTTGTCGAAGCTCAAACCGAGTATTATTGAGCTTACAAATGACAAAGAGAGACAATGATAGAAAGGCTAAAAGCGAGATTAAAAAGAAAGAAAATATAGAATTCATCTCACTCTCTGAAAACAAGTGAAACTCATCCGAACCCGCAACAACAACACTCCCGAGAACTCCAAGTCCCAAAACACTCAAAGCTAAAAAATAAGGCCAAAGTGACCGCTTACCACGCGGAACACGAATTGGTGCCGAGTTAGGTCTTTGCTTTCGTTGTTTTCTACCAGGTTGGTCTTCTGAGCTAAACTTGGCAGAGTCTGTTTTGGAACTATTCTCATCAACAGACTGACTAGAGGTCCTATACTTTGACGACTGCCTAGCTACTCTATCGCTAAACTCGGTAGGAATGTCTAAAATTTCACTATACATTGAAACTAATCTTGAATAATCAAAAATAAAAATTTAAAATCTATTACCTCCTGAACCTACTAGAAAAACCAGAGAAAAAATCTACCTCTCTCCCCCTCAACACATCATTTTACTACATGATTATTAAGAATCTTGTAAGCCTTCTGTGTTAGATGAATATTAGGATTTAGTTCAATATTTTCCGGCACCATTAGGGGCATTTGCACCGCCTTTTTCGAGCTGATAGTTTTCAAGTAAAGAAATAGACCTCAAGGGGTGAAAATATTGAACAGTCCAAAGACTGCATAAACTACTTAAGTCACCTTTTTTTCTACTCTTTTTAGCAAAAAAACCAGCTAGACCCCAGGTAGCAACAGGAAGTGGGACGATATAGTTTGTTCAGGGCCTAATGTATAAGTTTTAGTTATCCACCTCCTTTAAGGAATTTCAAATGAAAGGTGAAACCGTACTTGTCGTAGAAGACGAAGAGGATATTCGAGAGCTAATTTCGTACAACCTTAAACGGGAAGGTTTTGAAGTCGTAGCTCTAAACACTGGAGAGGCCGGCTTAAATGCCGCGCTTGAGTCACCTCCTTCCTTGGCCATGTTAGATATCATGTTGCCTGGCTTGAGTGGTTTGGAAGTTTGCAAAAAATTAAAAAGCAATGAGTTGACCAAGCACGTCCCAGTAATTCTTGTGTCAGCAAAAGGAGATGAAACTGATGTGATAGTTGGTCTTGAATTGGGTGCGGATGATTACATTAGCAAACCTTTTAGCCCTCGGATACTAGTTGCTAGAGCAAAAGCAGTAATCAGGAGAGGAACCCTGAATCAGTCAGATGACGATAGCCAACTGCTTATCCACCAACTCTCTATGCATCCCGGAAGATTCGAGGCTGTCATAGCTGGCAAAGCCCTCTCCCTTACAGCCAGCGAATTCAAGATACTTCATTACTTAGCTAGACATCCAGGCTGGGTGTTTACAAGAGCACAGATAGTGGACGCAGTCCGCGGTGACGATTACCCCGTTACTGAACGCTCAATTGATGTTCAAATTGTTGGTATCCGAAAGAAACTTGGGGATTTCGATAACTACATAGAAACAGTTCGAGGAATAGGGTATCGATTCCGAGAAAAAGGCCCTGTAAAACCAGAAGGTCCCCTCAAATAGTAAGCCCAGTTACTGAAGTTAAAAGGAACAAAGACCGGATAAGCAAATTATGGCCAACTCTAAACATTCTGATATGGCACTAGAAGAATCAATTTTCGACAATATGAAAGTTGGTCTTCTAATTCTTGATTCTAAAAAAAATGTTAAAAAATTAAATAGGCAAGCTGAAAAACTCTTGGAACTACGAGGCGTCGACGTCGCAGGACAAAACTTGAAGAACGTCTTTCAATCGGAAGAAATATACCAAGCCTTCACCGCCGCTCCCATTAGTGGAGACTCTCAAGAAATTGAAATACTCGACAAGAAAAATCGTCGATCATTCCTACAAATAAGAAAAACAGAGCTTAAAGATGGGATTACCATTTTTGTCCTAACTGACATTTCTCGACTTAAAGTTTTAGAAAAAATAAGAAGAGACTTTGTTGCGAACGTCTCGCATGAATTGAGAACTCCAGTAACCTCGATCATGGGATTTGTAGAAACTCTTTTAGATGGAGCAGTAGATCAGCCTAAGGAGTGTCGAAGGTTCCTATCAATTATTGAAAGACAATCCCAACGACTTATTTCAATTATTGAGGACCTACTTATGTTAGCCCGACTAGAGGGAAACGAGGGAAAAGCCGAAGTTGATTTGGAAACACTGAGAGTTGAATCATCGCTTAAGAGAACGATTGGATTTTCTGAGCACCAGGCACTAGAAAAAAATATCCTTATCAAACTTAATTGCCCAGAGAGTATCACCTACTCCGCAGACTGGTCTTTACTTGAACAAGCAATCGCTAATTTGATTGATAATGCTCTGAAGTACAGTGGAAATGATACTGAAGTCGTGGTGTCTGCTGCAAATGTTGGTGAGAACCTCCATATCTCGGTAAAAGATCAAGGTCCGGGCATTCCAATAAAGAATTTGGGTAGAATCTTTGAGCGATTTTATCGAATAGACAAAACTCGGAGTAGAAGTTTAGGAGGCACTGGGCTCGGACTTGCCATAGTAAAACATGTTGCCCACATTCACCGAGGAAGCGTAGATGTAAAAAGTTCAGAAGGAGAAGGAAGCGAGTTTACTATAGTCCTACCGCTAAAATAGTTTAGATCAAGCAACCGGCTTAAAAGCATCTCAACATTAATAACTCTATGCCCTAGTTTCGTGCTAGAAGCACAGGGCTGATCAATGCCCTCGACGCTACAGTCGATATTCCAAAATGCTAGCTTTTCTGATTCCTCAGCTTTCAAGTTTTTGCTTACCGCTGTACGAGTTGATCCACAAAGATGAAGAATGCTGGTCTCTGGCAAGGCCTGGGCCGGGCTTATGCTCACAGCAAAAATGATTGAGCTCAGAGCTAAGAATCCCCAAACATTAATTTTAATTTCTTTTGAATCTCTCATGAATAACCAACTTAGAATAACTGCCTTATATATGCGAAACCAAACGTCTTTTTTTGGCCTCCCACTATTAGTACCTGTAGCAGCATTGCGCAAGAGAAAGTTACTTGAAGCAACATGAAACTATGGGTAGTAAAAAGCTACTAGAAAAGGACAAGCCCAAGCTGAGCTTGAAACCAAATCAGGAGTTTTCACTTTTAGTTTTTCGTACTAATTTATCCATATGATTGAATACTTCAGAGAAACTGACCCCTTAGAAATGAGACAACTTGGCGAAGCTTCAGCCAAGCTATGTATAAAAATGGAAAAAGCAAGCAGCGACGAGAAAGAGCCAAAGCTCTTTCGCCGCTCCGAATTTGAAGCGATGGCTCAAGCCGGACTAACGTATCTTTCCAACAAAAACGAAAGTGGTGGACTTCCCCTTTATCAAACCACTGCTGGAATTATATTCGAACTTGCCAAATCTAGACTAGGTCGATCCATCTACCTCTCGGTGCACCTGATGGTTGCGAAACTACTAAACCATCACTCCCAAAATAAGTATCATCAGACCCTAGAAAAGAAACTCCTCAACGGAGAAAACCTAGCTGCTTTTTGTCTTACCGAGTCCGGAGCTGGATCAGACGCCGCCGCCCTTAGCTGCTTGGCAACTAAAACAGATTCTGGGTACGAATTAAATGGTGAAAAAATTTATATAACCTCTGGCCCTGAAGCCGATTTATTTTTGGTATTTGCCAGAACAGGACCTGAAGGAACCAAGGGGATCTCTGCGTTTCTCGTTGAGAGAGACAACCCAGGATTGTCAACCGGAAAAGCCGAATCAAAGATGGGTTGTGAGGGCTCACCAATTTCAAATATCAGCCTCGACAAATGTCGAGTCTCCAACGAAGCCCTATTAGGAGAAATAAACCAAGGCTTCAAAATCGCACTATCCGCTCTCGCAGGCGGTCGTGTAAATATCGCCGCGGCAGCAGCTGGACTTTCCTCTAAAGCAATTGATTTGGCAGTCAAACACTGTTCTCAGAGAAAACAGTTTCAACAACCTCTCATTGATTTTCAAGGTCTCAAGTTCATTCTAGCTGATATGGCCACACGAACTGAAGCGTCAATACTCCTCACCCGACATGCAGCTCAAGAACTAGAATCTGGAAAAAGAGCTGCGGCAGCGGCAGCGATGGCAAAATGTTTAGCAACCGAT
>CALKYB010000307.1 GCA_938003565.1 uncultured bacterium | reverse complement strand
GCTTCTTGGAAGGCACTATGAAATTTCTGAGCGAGTAGTGGCAGGTGACTCTCGAGGGACAAATGTCACAGGCTACAAAACTATAAATTTCAAACCTGAGAATAGGTTTTTAATGGCCAATGGCGTTTATGTATCGGAACTTTTGCTCGATGGCGAGTGGTTCCCCTCTGTGAGCAATGTTGGTCTGAGGCCTACTCTCTGTGGAAGTAAGTTTTTTATAGAAACATTTGTAATAGACCGAGATCTTGAGCCATTAGTTGGGCATAGGCTTAGACTACGGCTTCATAAGAAGTTGCGAGATGAGAAGAAATTCCCCTCAGTTGATAGTTTGATTGATGCAATTGGTTTGGATGTTGAGGATGCGCGAGGCTTTCTTTCGAGAGAGGGGTAATGTTTTTTGGATTCTGTGCAGCTAATCAGGAATTTGCTCTGCCGGAGAGGTTGGACAAAGTACTAACCAGTTACCTACAAACCTCCGATAGGATTGAGTCAATCACTAGAAGTAAAGTTAGTGCAAACATCTCGGCTGGGCATGTGAAGGTTAATCAACAAATTATTGATAGGCCTTCGTATAAAGTTGGTGAGTTGGATTTGATTGAAATTTTCATTCCCAATCCTGAGCCTCTCTCCCTCGAGCCAGATTCAACTGTTTCTTTGAATATTGTCTTTGAAGATGAGTTTTTGATAGTTTTAAATAAGCAGGCCGGGCTTGTTGTCCACCCAGGGGCTGGAAATAAAAGTGGAACCTTAGTTAATGGACTTCTCGCTCATTTGGATTGTTCCAACCTTTCTGTAGGGGAAAACCTTCGACCAGGCATAGTTCACCGGTTAGATAAGGATACTTCGGGTCTGATGGTAGTTGCCAAAACGGAGAGTGCTTTTCAAAATTTACAGAAACAGTTTCTACCTCCTAGGAAAATTAAACGTACTTACTTGGCTTTGAGCCGAAATATAGGGCGACAACTGCAAGGTAGGACTGAGTTCAGAATTGATCAACCCATAGGTAGAGATCCTGCCAATCGCATAAAGATGGCGGTCCGACCAGAGGGTAAACCCGGTGTGACGAATTGGTTCTTAGATAAAACATATAGCCACGGGGTCATACAAAGATTAGAACTCGAGACAGGAAGAACCCATCAGATAAGAGTGCATTTAGCTTATTTAGGATGCCCAATTGTTGGAGATCCACTTTATGGAGAAAAAATAGGGGCCTTTCCACCAGGTCTAAGAAAAGCAGTTCTCGATTTTGGTAGACAAGCATTGCATGCCTGGAAACTTGAGTTTGAGCACCCTCTGAGTGGTGCAGTATTAGAATTTGAGGCTCCACTAGATTCTAAGTTTATGAACCTTTTGAAATGTTTTAAATGACTCGCTCGGAAAAAATACTCGAGAGGCATAGAGACCAAACATTAGAGTCTACACTAGGAGGCTCCAGCTTGGTTTATATGTTTGATGAGGTGGACTCGACTCAAGACATTGCGAAGTCCTTGCTTGAGGAATCTCCCGGATCTGAAGTTATTGTGGTGGCCAATTCACAGAAAGCTGGAAGGGGAAGAAGTCAAAGGGTTTGGCGTTCACCTGCCGGGCAAGGTTTGTATTTTACATACGGATATTCTCGAAAGTCCTCAGCAAAGGAGTTAGCAGGATTTTCCCCTACTATCGGTTTAGCTCTTCTCAATGGTCTAAGGGAGCATTTAGGCGCTTCGGGAGAAGGTATTCTGCTAAAATGGCCCAACGATTTAGTTTGGAAAAAGGATAGGAGTTTGAAGAAGTTAGGAGGAGTTCTTATTGAAGTATCAAGCTCAGGTAGATCGTCTGAGAGCAGTTCTGCCCCGGGAGAAAGCGTGATCTTGATTGGTGTTGGAATTAATGTTTCAGGAGAAATACTGGACTTGGAAGGAAAGCATACCAGCATAGAGATGATAGGGGGTAAAACTCATCGGTCTGTGGATATTCTACCCTCTTTAGTAAAATCTATTAAAAGAAGTGTGGCTAAATTTAATGAATCGGGTTTTGAAGTTTTTCAAGCGGATTGGAATGCTAACGCTGTGAGCTATGAGGGCGAAGTTAAGGTTTGCCTTAACTCGTCAGGGTCTGATTCAGTAAATGAATTTGTTGGTAAAATTGAGGGTATAAATATTGACGGTTCGCTTGGATTCCGCAGTAGTCATGGGCAGCTCAAGGCGATTTATTCAGGCGAATTGCCCTTTGATTCCGTTTGCAATGACGCTCAAAAGGTTTCTGGACGAATTGTCTCGGAATATTATAAAGTTAAGTAGTTCTTGTTTAAGTTGGAATGACCACTGGTAGAGATTTTAAATACCGTCAAAGAGAGGCTGTGTAAGAGTTTGGAAAATAGTATTGATCAAAAGGCTAAGGAAGCCCTCGAAAAAATGTTTATGGACTCGTTTGGTAGTAGCGACGAGGATCAGGAGCTTCTTATTACCGTTCGAAAGATATTCGCTGGTGAGGATGACATTGAAATTCCTAAAGAGTTTCTGGCGGAGCCAGCCGAAGGTGAAGAGCAAGGAAATCTTTATTCCGTTATTAATGATATGGGTATTCCTCAAAAAATTAAGCTAGCTATGTTTGGAAACAAGTTGGCAAGAGCAATTTTGATTCGGGATACAAATAGACAGGTTTCAATGGTAGTTCTTCAAAACCCGGGTGTGGGAGAAGGAGAGGTTCTAGATTTTCTTCGAAATCCTAACTTAGATGACCAGATTCATAGGTCCATTGTTCGAAATGGATCTTGGATGAAGAACTATGAGATGAAAGTGGCGGTTGTTTCTAACCCTAAAATTCCAATAGATATTGCTCTCAAGTATGTTAAGTATTTGAACAATAAAGATTTGAAAAACTTATCTAAATCCAAAAATATTCCACAAGTAATAGCAACTCAGTGTAAGAAAATTTCTCAGCAACGCTCTGATCGATGAGCTACTAGCTAGACACTTTGTCATGTTTTCATGGAAGTTAAGCTTTTAAAAAAGGCTAAGTCTTAAGCTGATACTAGATAACCCTCCACTTTTGCTTCTGCTTCGCGGATCCCCCAAATCTGAGGCAGGGGAGAGGTCTAGATCTAGGGTTTTAACAATAAAAATCGTAAATATTTGAAATTATTCAAATATTTCTCTCCAACCCCCCTCGATTTTTGGCAAAAAGGGCTCTTGAGCTGCATCTTAGATAGGTAGGGACAAATTTAGCTAGTAAAGCTTTAAACAATTTGTAATCTCAGATGCTTAAAGTGGTTTAGAATTTGGTTGTTTGACTAGGGGTTTTAACAAAATTTTGAATAGCAGGTTAAAAAAATTATTTCCGCTTCTGGCCGTGTTTGTGGTCCTGCTCCCTGTCGTTCTTAGGTTTAGCGTCGACCTACGTATCTCCGGAGTCATTTCTTTAATTCTGAATTTGGTTGGTTGGACATTAGTTACAATTCTCTTCGTCAAACGAGAAGCCTTGTCGGGCAATCTAAATATCGCCTTTCAAAAACTCGGATACAAAAGAGATGATGCAAGCCTTGAGAGTAATTTTTCCAAGTTAATAACTGAGTTAGAACGTACCAATCGGGTTTCATTTTACTCTAACCTAGATGAGAATAGATCTGGAGGATCGCTTGGTTCAGATCTCAATAGTTTAGCAAATCTCTGTCTTGATGAGTTAGATGCAAAGGCTGTGGAGTTATCTCTTTTTGACAAAGAGTCTGGCCTTTGGTCTCAAGCCTTGATGCTGGGAGAGCCTGACTCTATAGCGACTCAATCTATGCTTTTAGAAGCTTCAAATGATGCTGGGGCTTTGCAGTCTGCGAATCAGACTGGGGGAGAGGTTGCAGTTGAGGAAATGTCTTTTGCCGGATCGATGTTTGGGGCGATTAGAGTTGAGAAATTTAAAGGTGAGAGTTTTAGTGATAGTGACAGACTGGTTCTAAGGCAATTGGCAGTTAGTGGTT
>CALKYB010000306.1 GCA_938003565.1 uncultured bacterium | reverse complement strand
AACTCACCCTCGTCATTTGGGATCTCCACGGTGATGATGTTTATCAAAGAGTAAAGGCTAGTTACCTAAGAGGAATGGCCGGCTATTTCTTAGTTCTCGATTGCACTCGGCCTCAGACCGTAGAAGTCGCGTTGGATTTGGTAGAAAAATTTGCTGCAAATTTGAAAGATGTGCCTGGGTTAGTTCTACTTAATAAGGCAGACATTAAAGAGCAATGGATTGTTGATGATCCGATTTTGACTAGGTTGGAGAACACTGGCTTGGAAACTTTAGAAACCAGTGCCAAAACGGGCGAGAGGGTGGAAGAGGCTTTTGAAAGAATATCCCAAAAAATGCTAGGTGCGTAGGTAGAATTGAAAGCAGATGTTGAACAAGTCCTAGCCAGTCTTGGCTTAGTAGTATTGGTTCGCAAAAGTGCCTTTAGATTTTATGTGCCTAAGATCACCCCTGATTGGTTTGATGGCCTAGCTGCGTTCAGTCTCAAGCAAGAAGGATGTTATGAAGTAGTTGATGAGTGTGGTTTTGTTGGAAATTTCATGGTCGAAGCCGAGGAGTTTTGGAAAGCTCCGAATAGAGATTCCGCTTCGAGTGCATCGCCTAGAACTATTAAAAGTGGTGTTTGGAACGCCTCGGGCTCCACAGATACAAATTTGTTACTTGAGCTTACGGCAATTAGGGGAGAGCAAGGCCCAGCTATCCTTATCAAATCTCTTTCAGCTACTGGCTCCTCTAGTCATCTTCAAGAAGCGAGGAACTCTCTTTTAGGTAAAGAGAAATTGGAGGACTATTTAGAAGGTTTAGAAGAGGAATTTAGCGATATAAAGGGCCTTTTTGAAGGTTTTCCAGATCTGATTTTTCGCTCTAACTTACTTGGTGAGGTTACTCGAGTTAGTTCGCGCAACGAGGCTCAGTTGTCAGCAAAACAGCTTGAGGATCTTTTCCCTGAGCGACTTTGCGATCGAATTAGGCAAATGTTTTTACAAGTAGTGCAGGAGTCGGGAATTTCAAAGTTGGAGTTTGTGCAGGAGGCGAATGAAGGATTGTCTTCCTTACCTCAAGTTGTTGAAATTCGTTGTCAGCCTTTATCTGCCGATTCGATTCTAGTTATAGCTAGGGATATTTCTGAACAGAAAAAACTGGAAGAAGAGCTGAGGTTTGCCAAGATTAGCGCAGAGAAAGCGAGCTCTTTTAAGTCTAATTTTTTAGCGAATATGAGTCATGAAATTAGGACTCCTATGAATGGTGTCCTCGGCATGTTGTCTTTGTTAGAGGATACTAAACTTAATGACGAACAAAATGCATATGTGGAGTTGATTAAGCGCTCTTCTAATTCTTTGCTTTCGATAGTGAATGATATCCTTGATTTGAGTCAGGTAGAAGCTGGAAAACTTCGAGTTCATAAAAAAACCTTTAATGTCTTTGAAGAGGTGCGTGATATAGCTTTTCTTCTGGAGGTTAAGGCTCGCGAGGCAGGATTGGATTTCGATGTTAAGTTTGATCAAAAAATGCCTCAAGAATTGTTCACTGATATTAATCGATTTCGTCAGGTGATTATTAACTTAGTTGGCAATGCCATTAAGTTTACTGAAGAAGGTTGGGTCCTTCTAGAGTTTGCTATTACGGAAAATAAGCAAAATTTGAAAGTTTCAGTACACGATACAGGCATTGGAATTCCAAAAGATAAGCAAGAATTGATTTTTAGCGCTTTTGAACAAGCCGATGAGTCACATACTGTCAAAGGTACTGGGCTGGGTCTTTTAATTTCTAAGAAATTGGTTGAGCTTCTTGGGGGTTCAATTGAGCTAGAAAGTGAAGTTGGTGAGGGTACCGAGATTTCTTTCGAAATACCTCTTGAAGGCTCAATAGAGAGCCAATCTGAGGCAGCGAATGGGCGCCTGGCTTGCAAGTTAGCTGTATTGGAGGAAACTCAGCTTGGGAAGTTGATAATTTCTGAATTGCTTGGTTACTGGGGTGCAGAGTTTAGCGTTGCCTCAAATTTAGATGAGTTGATGAATATCATTGTCGATAGCGGAGATGAACTAGATTTTATTCTAGTGAACTCAACTTCTATCGGAGATAGTGTTTTGACTTTTCCTGAAATGGTCCGGAGCGTAAATTCACGATTTGCTGGAAAGATCGTTCTTTGCAAAAGCTTCTTTGATCCACGCTCAGCACATGAGATTGATAGAGTTGGTTATCATGGAATTGTTGAGAAACCGCTGATTCCACAATCCGTTTTTGTTTTTCTTCGGTATTTACAAAACCCGGATAGTGCATTTACTAGTGATTTTGATTTACTTTTAAGTAGCAAAGAGTCGCCAGATAGAGGGGTAGTCGGGGGCGAACAGGATTTAAGCCAGTATAAAATTCTTTTGGTAGAAGATAATCTTATAAATCGTAAAGTTGCCCTTGGTGCACTCAAGAAGACAAATGCTAATTGTGATGTGGCAAAAAATGGGCTGGAGGCTTTGCGGATGCTTGATTCTCTTGCCTACGACTTAATTCTCATGGATTGCTATATGCCCGAGCTAGATGGGTTTGAAGCGACTAAGATTATCCGTAATAGAGATGATGCAAAAAGAGACACTAAGATTATAGCGATGACTGCCAGTGCAATGAGTGAGGATAGAGATCGATGCTTGGCAGCCGGAATGAACAGCTATATATCCAAGCCTTTTGATCTTAAGGATTTGTATTTAGAAATAGTGAAAACGATCTATAGCTAGACTTTTTAAAAAGGGCCACTCTATTTGAGATGATCTCTAACTTGGTGAAGTAATTTTCTTTAATAAATTCTAGAGTTCCGACGGTGTAAAAGAAAACATGAGTTGGATCCTTGCGGTAGTGCCACAATTCGAAATTTTCATTCTCTTTTAGTAGTAGAGTCATTAATCCTAAGATTCCTCCTGGAAGTAGCATTTCACTTAGCTTGCTAAATTCTTTGTCTGGGTTGTGAAAGTGCTCTGCTGTTTCACTACATCCAATGAAATCATAGGATTTTTTCAGAACAGCTTTATTTGGGGCAAAAAACGGGTCGTAATTGCTCATTAAATGGCCTTCTTCTTGAAACATTTTGGCCAAGGTGGGCCCTGGTCCTGATCCGTAGTCCAGCCCAGAAGAGTTGTCTTTGATACGTTCTAAAAGAGGTATTTGCAATTGTGAAAGAAATTTTCTGTAGGCTTGGTCTTTAGGATTATTCTGGTGCAAGCTATAGCGGTCTTTTTCATCTTCAGCAGAGAGACGATTTTCCCTACTAAGGAACACAGCTTCGCATCGAGGGCACCGAAAGTATTTGGCGTTCTCCATTTTACTTTCAAAAAACAGACTAGAGCGATCCCCCGATAATGGGCAAGCTTCAGTTGTCATATTTTTTGTCTTTCTGACCGAAGCAAGTCTTGTAGACGTTTAATACTGACATCTTGAACGGCTGAATTTGTATCGATAGCTAGATGCGCAGCAAGTCCTGCAGCATGTCCCATCATCATAAAGACAGGCTCCATTCTCAAGGAGCTATATGCGATATGAGAAGCGGAAGCAGCAACTGGAACAAGTAAATTGGTGGCCTGAGATTTCTTTGGGGTAATGATTCTATAGGGAACTTGGTAAGGTGGGTTTCTTAAACCTACATTTCCTTCATTTATGAGTTTGCCATCAGCAGAAATAATCCTCTGTCCATGATGCACCTCAATTCTACAGGAGGCCCAAGCGATTGAATCTTTCTTTTTCTGATTTAAAATAAGATCATTTTGGTTAAGAATATACTCTCCTTTCATCCTACGTCCGACTCGCACATAAAGTTGGTGAGGGAAGTTCCTTGTTTTGGTGAATTCATCTTTACAGAGGCCCCATTGTGCCATCCTCTCTCTAATATGTTCGGGAACTCTTTTATTGTTGGCCAAGAAATACAATAGCCCAAGAGTGTATCCGCGGTGTTTTAAAGCAATTTTTCGCCTTTCAGAATGACTAGCTTCAACCCAGTTTTTGGAATTGTTTAGATAGTCAGTACTCATAGGCCCCTTTGAGTTGATATCCACTTTGCCGCGTACCGTGGGTAGAAACATTAGTAAATCCCTAAGATTTACGGTGTTGCCTTTGGCCTCAACGTACCGAGCTAAAAGTTCATATTCCAAAGGATTGTATCCATTCGGTCGAGGAAATTCTATCTGATTTTTAGGATCCTTTGATAAGCAAGGTCTGTAATTATAGGCCATAATTTGATCGTCAGATTCACCGGCGATAATTAGACCGTTGTCGGATACTCCTGGTAGGGCTCGACCATGCTCATCGTAGGGATTGATGTCTGGACTCCATTGGTTTGTCCCAGATATTTTTGCCCGACCGGCTAGACTTTCTTTGTACTCGTGTACTGATTCCCGACCAATGGAGTACTCTACGCCAGCTGCAGCAAGTAGATCACCCTCGTAACTTGAATCGACAAACATCTTAGCTTTATATTTGTAGCCTCGATCAGTTGAGATAGTCTTTATCTTTTGATTCTCTTTTGAAATTGAAGATACTCTAGCATCTAAAATTACCGGTATTTTTTCTTGATTCAGCAAACGTGTGAATTCTTCTTCTGCCACGTGCGGTTCTAGATTCCACTGCACTGATTTCCCATACCTTGCGCCGATTCTCTCAAAAAACTCTAAAGAAAGTCCGCCAATGAGTTGAGATTTACAAACATCGCTAGCGGCTAATCCACCAGAGATTATCCCACCAATTCTCTTGCTAGGTTCAATTATTAGAACAGACCTGCCATGACGCGCTGCCGCTACGGCAGTCGTAATACCAGCTGGGGTTGCCCCATACACAATAATGTCTAAATCTTGTCTGGAATCAAATCTAGTAGACTCGAGCCTGACCTTCCCATCCGAGCAAGAGGCCAAAGCCGCTAAAAGAATAAGTGTCAGGGCTTTGAGGGGTTTCAATATCACTTAGCTATCGGTTAGAGAGGTTTGAGATTCGTGGGATACTATAGCTTTGATGGGTTTGAAAACCAACACTTTGAGGACCGATCCACTTGGTAGCTGAAAACTTGGATGAGGATTTCCCAGTTTTTCTTGACTTTAATTAGCATGAAGAAAATTTTTTAATAAAACTCTATTCGCTCTTTGGGGTATTTTAAAGAGGTCTGAATAGTTGACAAAACAAATAGGAATAAGGTTTTGTCTATGCGAGATTCTTTAGTAAGTAGTCCACTTAACTTTATTATCGATCAACAATGGATTTGAGATTTTCATGGGCTCCGATAGTGCTGCTCGTAACAATTTTGCAAACGCTTCCTTCCTATTTTCATTGGGAGTGGCGGTTCTTTTGTTTGCCTTTTTCTCGGGTGACATTGGGCTTTGGAAAATTGGCCGAAATGGACTTGTAATTCCTTTTTGGTTGGGGACTCTCTCAGGTCTTCTTCTTCTTGTTTACTCGCTTAATCTAGTTAAAAGTAATTTCAAACTACTAACTCTCGATCCCAGGGGTTTTATAGTTGGTTTAGTCCTTCTTTTCTTCGCTGACTGGTTTACTCGTGGCTATAGCTTTCTTCCGGGTGACACTTAT
>CALKYB010000305.1 GCA_938003565.1 uncultured bacterium | reverse complement strand
CTGTTTGATAGAGTTGAGGACGGGCTAATGAACTGCCACCACTTGCCGTTACACTCATGTTTATTTTTATTAGTTTTTACTTATAGTTCAGCTTTTAGATTAAATCTTTTCGGGCTTTCTGAGGGGATTTGTTAAGAACTATGTAGTTAGAACTTAGTATTTAAGATGGCGATCGCAACTTGAGATCTGGGCTAGATCTCATTTAAAAAATTAAAGGCAGGTATAAAACCCGCCTTTTTCTAGTATTTAATTCCAGCTAAAGAAATTAGAATTCCATTTCTGCTGCTTGAACTCTTTCTACTTGTTTTTTCTTGATTACCAACAGGATTTGGCAAATCATGATACCGCCTACAAAAGCCATCAAGCCACCAATGCGAGCGGGACTTTGTAGTACTACTTCCGTATCTTTTTGACCAAAACCACCGACGTTGGGGTTATTAGTCAAGGCTTCCCCAGCAGCAATTTGTTGACCTTCAGCAACAATTAATTCAGGGCCAGCAGGAATAGTATCAGTTGCTGTTCCATCTTCCGTATTGATAGTTACTTCGTAGCCACCAGCTTCTTGGGGGGTAATGTCGGCAATTGTACCGGCAACGGAAGCCTTAATCTGATTATTGTTACTAGGTTCACCAGTAGGATATATCTGTCCTCGTCCACGGTTTGCGCCTAAGTGAACGGCATACTTACCAAAATTGATTTTCTTATCTGTTTTGGGATTAGGAGACAGTACAGGGAAAGTAATTTCCTGATATTGTTCTCCAGGCAATGGTCCCACAATAACTACGTTATCAGCACCTTCTTTATATTCTTGGAAATAGAGTCCACCGGTTTTTTCCTTCATTTCTTCGGGAATACGATCTTCGGGAGCAATTTTGAAACCGTCAGGGAGCATTAACACTGCACCTACGTTTAAGCCACCTTTTGAACCATCTCCTAATACTTGCTGACTATCTAAGTTATAGGGAATTTTAACTACAGCTTCAAATACTGTGTCCGGTAGCACTGACTGAGGAATCTCTACCTCTGCTTCTTTTTCGGCTAAGTGACAGTTGGCACAGACGATTCTCCCCGTAGCTTCTCTAGGAGTCTCTGGAGCAGTTTGCTGTGCCCAGAAGGGATATGCCGCCGCCGATTGGGATATTACAAGATCGCTGGCGAAGAAAATAGCCATAGTAGCGATCGCTACAACAGTAGATTTAGCGATTATTTCCTTGGCAAGTCTTACTATTGCCAATGGTTTCAATGTTCTCATTTGTTCGATCAACAATCTCAAAAAGATTAATTTTATGAATAAGTATTTTGGTGTTGATGAAGAAATTTTGAGGATAGATTCTTCATCCTTCATCCTTCATCCTTTTTTTTATGCCCAGTAAGGTTTTTCACCAGTACGGAAGTCAGTTTCTGTCCACTGACTAAAGATCAGTTTGTCGTCTTTCACATCAGCGTTAGCTAGTGCCAAAGATAAAGGTGCTGGTCCTCTCACTACTTTGCCAGTCTCATCATACTGAGAGCCGTGACAAGGACACATAAACTTGTTTTGGCTGGCATTCCAAGGAACTACACAACCAAGGTGAGTACAGACCGCGTTAATTCCGTAGTTACGTAGAGTAGAGTCTCCTTCCACTACGACATAAGTAGGATCGCCTTTTAAACCTTGAGCCAAAGTGCGATCGCCTGGTTGGTGTTCAGCTAAAAATTCGCTGACAATGATATCGTTACCCAAAGCATCTTTGGCAGTTACACCGCCAGCACCACCGCCACCGGTATTGGGAATAAAGTATTTTACTACTGGATATAAAGCTCCCAAGGCTACTCCTGTGATTGAGCCGAAGGTAAGCAAATTCATAAACTGCCTACGCCCCAGATCAGGGACATCATTGTCAACCGTGTTGGGGGCATTACCAGAAATTTGAGCCATGACTTAATAGATAAATTGTATTTTTTGTAAACGTAAGATAATGACTGGGAGTTCCAACTCTTGATTCCCAAAATATTTGGGGAGTTCTCCGCCTCTAAAAAGTTAACAGTTGTGTGTCGCTTTTCAAAGTTTGCTTAATAGCTGTCACCAGAATAAGTCTGGCTAAGTCCATATTTTGCTTTACTTAAATTATTACAGAGATTGAGAACCATTCCACTCGGAGTTAGTAGCTTAGATAGTAAAAATATGATCACAGGCGAGCAATTACACCAACTTTTATTAGCCAAGTGGGGCTGTTCATACGATATGCAGCTCAGAAAAGTTAAGGGCAAGATTTATGTCCAGGTAATGTGGAAATATCTGGAACAAGCGTCTTTTCCCCTCTCTCCCCAAGAGTATGCCGAAAATCTTAATGCGATCGCTAATTATCTCAATGGTTGGAACTGTGTAGACCAGGTACAGTCTTATATTGAGAAAACTCGTGAGCGTCCCAGGCTGGGAAAAGCCGTTAGTGTTCAAATAAAACTCGGTGAACGGAGTTCTGAATGGATTTTGGATGATAATTAGAGGGAAGTTGTAGTTATGTTAAGAAATGTTTAGGAGTTCGGAGTTCGGAGTTCGGAGTTCGGAGTTCGGAGTTCGGAGTTCGGAGTTCGGAGTTCGGAGTTCGGAGTTCGGAAACATTGATTACGCGAAATAGCTCAAAGAATTTATAA
>CALKYB010000304.1 GCA_938003565.1 uncultured bacterium | reverse complement strand
GTTGGAAGATACGAAACTAAAGTTCATAACTTAGCAATGAGATTAACCAGAAACACAGAAGACGCAGAAGAAGTTCTACAAGATGTCTTCATGACTGTTTATCGAAAAATTGATGGCTTCCAAGGAAAAGCAAAGTTCTCCAGTTGGCTATACAGAATTACAGTTAACGCTGCCTTTATGAAGCTAAGAAAACGCAAGCAAAACAAAACTGTTTCACTTGACGATCTGCTACCGAACATCAAAGACAAAACGATTTTTGACCATAGCAACGTTAGTGATCGAGGAGACTCAAGAGCAATTAACAATCAAATTAGAGAGTCTCTAGAAGATGCAATTGCAAAACTACCTGACGAATACCGCGCCGTGTTTGTTTTGAGAGACATCGATGGTCTCTCAAACAAGGAAGTTGGTGAGATTCTAGGTCTTAGTATTCCAGCGGTTAAGTCAAGGCTTCACCGATCAAGATTAATGCTACGAAAGAAACTTAAAAGATTTTATGAAGACTATACTGATGACAGTAAAATCTTCTCAGCCAGCCATAAGAGAATTCAAAGAGCTGCCTAAAAACTACAATAAAACACTACACTACTACTTCTCCGAGGGGGCTGTTTAACCAACAGCCCCTTTTTTATGTCGTCTCAAATAAATGGTTAACAATTGCAGCGGGGTTAGCTTAACTAAATTTAGTAAACCTTAACTTCGAAAAACACGGTGGAAGCGGGCCTGAAGTGGATAAAAAATCTTTTCAACCACCAACCAGTTGCAGAAGGGAATAATCCCAAGCGCAAAGATCAGTACAATATCGAAAATCACAATTGCACCCATGGTAATACCCATAGTTAGATCGCGAAAATACAACACTCCAAGAAAAAACAATGCAATTGCACATAGACTTAGGCAAAGATTTCGAATCTCAACGAAGCTCATTTGTCGAATTTCTAGTATCATCCTACAAACTAAGTTAACTACAGACACTAGAAACATAATGAGAAGAAACGACGCTACACCAGCTACCAATATCCACTCTGGCTCTACTCCAGGAAAATAAAAACCAAGCAAAAACATTACTAGCGTCGCAACTAGCACGCCAAAGAATCGGGTCCAATCTTCACCCCATCCCAAAGCACGAAGGACGCGCAATTTCCTAATATCAAAACCTGCAATTTGTCCCATTTATTTGGGTCCCCATTTGCTGTCAACGTTAACCAAAAATTCCAACCATAGGTCAAAATTATTGGCCAACGAACAACTCTATACCCCACCGAAATAATGTAAAAGATAACCGAAAGGCTACCATAGGCTTAGTTGATTTCAAGCTCTTAAGGAGCTATAGAGAGGCTTTTTAGATCCCTGAACCTAATTCTAACACACAGAGGACATTGAAAATGATTTCTAAAGAAACAGTTCTTCAACAGATGAGTTATAATCTAGACTCGATTGACATCGAGGGGGTAGGAAATAAGATTCCTGGAAAGGTACGTGACTCTTACGTGGTCGGAGATAAAAGACTATTGGTAACCTCTGATCGTTTGAGTGCGTTTGATGTAATTCTCTCAACCATCCCTTTTAAAGGTCAGGTTCTAAACGACATGGCTGCTTACTGGTTCGACAGGACAGCCCACATTATTGAAAATCATATTATTAGCCGACCACATCCAAATGTTTTTTTAGCCCGAGAGGCTGAAATTCTGCCAATTGAAGTAATTGTTCGAGGCTACCTAACAGGAAGTGCTTGGCGTGACTACCATGGTGGAAAGGATGTATCAGGTATTAAGCTTCCCGAAGGTCTAAGAAAATCTGAGAAGTTTGCAGAACCACTTCTGACCCCTTCAACAAAAGCTGCACATGGAGAACATGATGAGCCAATCTCTTCTGAAGAAATTGTAAAGCAAGGAATTGTTTCTGCTCCTTTATGGGAAGAAGTTAGTCAAAAAGCTCTTGAGTTATTTGAATTTGGCTCCAAGGTAGCAGCAGAGCAAGGTCTTATATTAGTGGACACTAAGTATGAATTTGGTCTTCTAGACGACGGCAACGGTGGTAAAAAGCTTATCCTAGCAGACGAAGTCCATACTTCGGACTCCAGTCGCTACTGGATTAAAGACAAATATGCTGAAGCCTACGAGACCGGCGAAGAGCCTCCGAAGCTTGATAAAGAATTTGTTCGTGCTTGGCTCATTGAGCAAGGTTACTTGGGTGAAGGAACTCCTCCAAGCTTTGAGGATGACTTTAGAGCTGAGGTTGCCTTGAAGTATATTGAAGCCTTTGAGACTATCACGGGGCAAACTTTTGAGGCGAAGCCTAAGAACATTAAGGACGACGTTCAGGCGGCTATTTCTGGGCTCAAATTGGGCTAGGAAGGGTTGGTTTCGTATTAGTTTGACAATGGGGGCCTGTTCGGCAAGGGGACGGACTTAGTGGTTCATTCGTCCTCGCTGCTGAGCCGGCTAGATTTTCACTGACTTGCAACTTTACGCTGCGAAAGCCATTCACCACTAAGTCCATCCCCTCACCTCTTTCACATATACTAAAACCATTATAAATTTCGGTATTTTAGTTTACCTTCCATAGTTTCAGTATAAGCCGAGCGTGAGCGAGGCCATTAGACAGGTATACCCACTCTCAAATATCGAAGTGCAGCACTTTTCGTACGTAAAAAAAGCCTGGTCACTCGTAGCAATGACCAGGCTCTTATTCTTTAGGAAATTCCTACTAGGAATTATCCAGTAGTTGTGTACTTTTGAACACCTTCAAAGTCGTTACCAAAGAAAAGAGTAACTAGTGACCTAAGGATAAAAGCACCAACTGCAACAACTAGCATTCCAACAGCTGCTCTATAAGCACCCATGGCAGCAGCGAAAATCGCTCCAATACCAGCAACAACCATAATCAAGGCTCCAAGAGATCCCTCAATCATTCTAAGCAATGCTTCAACAGCATCAGCAATTCTATCTTGGTTGTAGTTGTAGTTTGCAATGTTACGACCTGCAGTTTGGTTTTGAGCCGCTGCAATGTCAGCCATTCCTAAAGTGATTAAAGCTACACCAACCCCACAAGCAACTGTGTTAGGATTTGTAGTAACTTTTGTATGGACATACTGGCCAAGTTTACTAAAACTAGCACGTCCTTTATTAATTAAAGTTTTCATTTTTTTCTCCAAATATCTGAATACTCACTAGTATTCACTTCAAATATAGATACCCCGAAAATCAGAGTATCCTGATAGTTTATACCCTTGTTATGTGAGAAAGAAACAAGAGTGTGACATAAACCGAACAGTTATTTTACATTTATTATTCAGTGATTTTAGCGACTTAGGCCAATTACCCTCATTTAACCCCTAAGAATATGGGGCAAATGTCGAGGTTTCTGCTAATCGAGGTGACCAAGTTTCCAATAAGATTCGTCGGACTCCTGTGCGTCGCGGTGAGGGGTGTACTGAAACCACTAAAAACTTCTTTCCCTATTGCGAAATAGGTTTTGATAACCGCTATAACTGGAACCGAAAACCTTACCCTTCGGGGGGGGAGGAGATACCGGGAAGAATTTCCAAAGGATTCACAGCCTTTCCCTGCTTATGCCACTCAAAGTGTAGGTGAGGTCCAGTAGAGTTCCCAGTGCTCCCAACTTTGCCAATCACTTCACCGGCGCTAACAAAGTCACCAATGTTAACAAGAAGTTCATCTAGATGGCCGTAAAGAGAGGTATATTTGTCGCCATGTCTAAGTGTGACAAGCTTTCCATAACCACGATAGCTACCGGCAAAAACTACCTTACCACTACTAACGGCTCGCACGTGAGCTCCTTTAGGCGCTGCGAGATCTAAGCCACTGTGATGTCGGACTCGTTTATAAATAGGGTGCTTTCTTTTCCCAAAACCACTTGAGACGCGATCTGCAACAAGTGGGTAGACTAACTCGGAAATCTTCATTGAAGAAGATTCGGCATAGGAGTATTCAAGCTTTGCACTATAAATAGAGCAAAGAACGAAAAACGCTACAAACAATTTTAACTTACTACTTGCCAAGTTTCTTTTTAATCCTCTCAAAAACACTTTTCTCTAGGTCCTTACCGTCAGCGTCTTCACCGAAAGGTACAAAACCCTGAGGAGATTTACTACTTTTACTCTTATCAACTGTTGCTGTTTTCGACTCTTTAGCCGCTTTCTTAAACGCTTCAGCTAATCGAGAAGCTTTATTAGAATTCTTAGGTCTCGATTTTTTTATTGTTTTAGGTTGTGAAAGACTAGATTCTGCCCCAACCATCTTAACAACCTTCGCAGAAATAAAAGCTCTCTTACCAGTGGGTGATATAACTCGATACCAGTCACCAATTTTTGTTTCTGTCAGAAGCTCAACACCCTTAGGCATCTGCTGAAGGACGCCGTGCTCTGAGCCAGGCCCAGTGCGCAAGTTCGCTTTAGGCACTAAAACCTTAACTGTAACTATTTTACTTGTTGAGCGAGGCTGAGCACTTTCGCGCTTCACAGAGCTTGTAGTGCTCGGCCTTGGTGTAGCCCGAGCATTTGCTTTTCGTCCAGCCTTAGGCTGACGTCCTAGAGCTGCAATTTCTTCATCTAGAAGTCTGACTTTACTTTTTAGCTCAATATTTTCTTTTCGAAGCTCACCTGTCAAATTTGTTAGCTTTGCTTCCGCCGACAAAAGATCTTTCTCCAACTGAGATATTTTTTTATCCTTATTGGCAACAAGGTCAGTAAGCTTTGTCTTCTCCTGAACCAATTTCCCAACATCAACCTGCTCACCTGATGAAGGCTTCTCAGAAGACCTACTGAGCTTCTTAGTCATTTCTTTAATATTCTTCTCAGAGGCTAGAAGCTTCTTACGCATTTTTGCCTCATTGGCTCTAAGAGATTTGAGCTCTTCTTTGAGGGCCTTTACTTGTGAATCATCTGCACTAGTCGAGATAGAAGCTACTTCAGTATCTTTTTTCTTGGCTTTAAATGAGGATTTAACAACTTGCAAGTCATTTGCTGTGTCATTCAGCTCAAGACCTTTGGCTTGCTGGAGTAACTCTTGCTCAATAAGCTTCTTTCGAGCTTCTACAGCCTCCTTATCAGAATCAAGTAATGCTGTTGTACTCTCATCTTCAGAACCAAAAAGTTCATCTTCACCAATAAGTCCAAACTCACTGGCGGAAGTGGCAACAGAAGCTTCTGCTTTCACATTATTGACAACAGCAAGATCCTTTCCAGATCCCGGCTCACCTCTGACTATAACAAAAGCAATCCCAGCAAGGACTGCACATGTGAAAATCATCGCTTTTAATTTTGTATCCATTTACTCAACCCCAAACTACTAATCCTTCGAACATCAAAAACAAAAAATCTAACTCTACACTACTCTCCTGAGACAATTGTTCTCTCAAGTGAGCCTGTAAGACGTAAATTCTTTAAACGTTTATCCCTCTCACCACCTATTAAGAGCTGAACCCCCCGAGGATCAGCAATACCTTCCATTACTATCTCTACATCTTGAGTCATGGCGCTTCCGATCAAAACACCTCCAATCCCAAGAAGCCTCTCCCAAATCGTTTGAACTGGCTCAACGCCTCGAATATCCTCATACCTCAGCCGAGGCTGCCTAAGACTAAGGGAAAAAAGTCCAATTTGTGCCTCAACTCCTCGGTCATCAATGATGTAACGAGAATCGTAGATATTTATT
>CALKYB010000303.1 GCA_938003565.1 uncultured bacterium | reverse complement strand
CCTCTTAGTTGAATTATTGGTCAAAATAGTAGATATTACTTAATACCCAGTAGTAACTGCGGTTAAATCAGCTACTTAGGCGTTTTTATATAAAATTTTTACATATTTTTAGTGTTCTGGTTAAGATTTTTTGAAGTTTTTTTGGTGGAGAACGGATTAATTCTTAGAGTGCCCTGGGAAGCGTTAGTTTTTTAGGTAGTGATAGTTTTGTAGTAAAGTAGTTATAGCAGTACAGCAGTATGAAAGTAGTAAACTTACGAAGTACCCTTGCCCGTTTATTTTTTTTAACAGTCTTTCTTTGCCCCTTGAGTTTAAGCGCCGAGTCGGTTGGGGTGTGGAATGGTTTTCTCAACCAAGTAAACGTTGTTGAGATATCTAATCCTAGTTCCTCGACAGTGAATGTAAGCGTTGAGGTAGTGTCAAATTCTTTACGAAAAGTTGGGACTAGAAATTTTGATTTAAGGGCTAAAGAATCACGGCATGTTAATCTTTCTGATTTTCGGATTGCCAATGACTATGGTGTTTATAGAATCACCAATAGTGCCAATATTGATTTACCAGCTTTGACTTCTTTCTATCGTATGACCAATAGCTCTACGGTAGAATATGCGTATGCAATTCCAGTTTCAAATGGTCAGACAGGAGAAAGTTATGGAACTTTTAACTCAATCGATCCTTCACTAACTAGAGTTCCGGTCTCAAATTTCCTATCAATTGTTAATAATAGCCAAAAATGGTTCTCAGCAAATGTTGAGGTCTACAATCAGCTTGGACAAAAAATTCCCGGGGGAGACTTTCGTGTAGAAAGACTTTTCTCCGGTCAGCGCCGTGACTTTCCACTAGGACATGAGTCAGGGCAGATTGTTGGAATGTATAGAATTATTCCTGACAGAGGTAGTAACAGCTCCTCCTATATAGCTTTTAATACTCGCTATTCTGCTAAAGCAAGTGGTGGTTTTAGGTTTGCTTTTCCACTGCAGTCATCTAAAGGAGCCTGCGATTCTGGGTCAATTCCAGCAAGTACTATGGATCCAGCTTCAAACTGGGCTGAGGTAGCCAATCCAACTCGCTTCGCCGTGCCATTTCGATTCGAAATTAGAGATCAAACAGGGCGAGTTCTTCATAGAAGAGAGAACGTTCTGGCACCATTCTCTCAGATGCATTTTAACGTAAATGATTATTTAGGAGAGCGAAATGTCGGCTCCCTTCAAGCTAAATGTTTAACAGGAAATGGGAAGCTCCTTGTCTCGAGTCTTTACTATGGTAGAAAAACACTTTCCTCTCCAGAGGTAGTTTGGGCTTATGCTTCTCAAGCGAAAACTGATAGAGTTTCAGGAGATGTGAACGGGGTTACATTCACGAATAGATTTTATAATGCAGCTAACTGGTTAAAGGTTTTCTCTGGTAGCGCAGGGGCAAACTATAATTTGGCTTTGTTCCGGGACAGTGGAAGAAAACTAAACCAGAACTTTTTTAATCTAGCAGCCAACTCTTCTCGAGATATTCCACTTCATGGTGATGGAGTAAGAGGATTTTCAGATAATACGATCGGCACCGCTATTCAAGTAGGTCAAAATTCAGAATCTTTTCAAAGAACAGAGTTGCTGAGAGTTTTCTCCGGTAAGGACGGCAAAATCTCTACAATTATGAATGTCCCGATGTTTTTTGTTAATGCTGATTCCTCAGTGATAAATACTGATGATTCTAAGTATCCAACCTGCGATTTTACTTCTAGTGATCCAGACGGAGATGGGTTTGGGTGGGAGAATAACTCAACCTGTGTAGTAACTAGTGCTAGTGGAAGTGGCGGTGGAACTGAGAGCGGTAACGGAAGCGGCAATGGAAGCGGTAATGGAGGTGGAACTCCTGAGAATGGTGCTGTTTGTGTAGACGAAGATGGTGACGGATGGGGATGGGATGGAGTTCAGTCTTGTAAAGTCAATGGTGGAGGAAGCGGCGGAAGTACTAACTACCCAACTTGCTCGGAATCAGTTAGTGATAATGATGGCGACGGCTTTGGTTATGAGAATGGACAGTCTTGTATTATCTCCGACGATGACGATGATATTCCGGAGACTGGTGGCGCTACAGGAACCCCTGTTGGTACCCACGGGAGACTTTCGGTTTGTAAGAAGAACGGATACTACTCCTTGTGTGACCAGTTCGGAAGACCAACTCAGTTAACCGGAATGAGTTCTCACGGAATTCAATGGTCTGGATGGAATACCTTTGACCAATACGGATGTTTAACAGAAAAGTCTTTTGACCTACTCGCTGATACGTGGAAAACCGATGTCTTTCGTATTGCTATGTATGTGGAACAAGGCGGATACAGGTCTAATCCAGAGAAGTCTATTAACCATGTTAATAAGTTAATTGCAGAAGCTTCTGAAAGAGGAATGTATGCAATCGTTGATTTTCATATTCTTTCTGATAGCGGTAAAGGTGTTTCTGGCAACCCGCTACATTACCTAAATGACGCAAAGACATTCTTTCGAAGAATTGTGCAAGATAATCAACATCGAAAGAATGTTATTTATGAAATCGCGAATGAACCTCAGGGAAGTCATTTAACTTGGGCTCAAATCAAAAGCTACGGAGATCAGCTTGTAACTGAGATTAGAAAATACGAGAATCCAAGCAATCCAGCGGTAATAATTGTTGGAACTAATTCATGGTCTAGCTTCGGAATGGCAAATGGCGGTTCATTTATGGATATTGCTAACAATCCAGTTATCGATTCCAAGAACAATACGATGTATGCCTTTCATTTTTATGCGAACGACCCGAGCCATATTCGAAATGGTTATAAAGACGCTCTTAACGAATCTGTAAACCATATTCCGGTATTTGTTACGGAGTGGGGAACACAGCATGCCTCTGGCGGAGGTCAGAACAACTTCTGGAGAGCCCAGGAGTATGTGGATGTTATGAAGAGTAAAAAAATTAGTTGGA
>CALKYB010000302.1 GCA_938003565.1 uncultured bacterium | reverse complement strand
GTGTCAATTGTCGAAATCGGTCACAATACCGGTTGAACTCTAAAAGGCCATGATGGGTCTCAACACTAACACTCCTGATCTCTCGAAGCTTCTTAGCCGTCGCAAACCTAATTTTCTTTAAAACTCTGCCAATAGTCTTGGCATTTACTTCAACGCTCATGAAATCCAGATTGCCACCGTAGGGAAGTCTATCAATCAAATCTTCGATAGCTACTTGATTCAAACTCAAAGTAGCTGAACCATCTTCAAAGAGCACCTCAAGTTCTCCAGCCAACATCGGTCGACCGCTATTTCTAACTTCCTTAAAAGTTTGAGTTCTAGATTCTACAATCCGAGTGGCTATTTCGCCAACAACAGGATCATTTTGAACAATGAGGTTAGCAAGCTCCCTAGCTTCATCGCTCTTTTTTTCTAATTCAAGAATCAAGACCATTAAAAATACTATCAAGTGGTGCTGATCAGATTCATTCGCTATAACCTGATAAGCAGCCTCCAGAGCCATAAATAAGTTGTAATTCGACTCTAATTCCTTTGCTTGTGGCTCTAGAATAGGGGCTAAACAGTTTGTCTCGCGCCAATGTAGTTTCAGCTTAGAGATAGCTCCACGGGTCACTTCAGAGTAGTATTTTGATAGACTAGTGGGAAAGAAACTATATTTGGAGCGTGAGAGGTCCTCTAAGTAGTTCAAACAATTTGGAAGTTCGCCACTAACTGACTCTAGACTATTGATAAATATTCTTAATCTCTTTTCTAGCTCTCCTTGTTTGATCTCATAAACTGCACCAAGAGGATCAACCGCTATCTTGACTGCTAGTTCTTCAATGTCTGGCCAGATGGTTTCCTCCATCCAAACTGATGCACTTTCAATTCTATTGAAAGTCCAAAAAGGACACCTGGCAAGAGTTGTTAGAACCTCTAAGTAAAGTAAGAGTAGTTTTTCTAACTCTTGAAAGAGACTGAAGATGTCGTCAAATTCCGAGAGGACCTGCTCCGATTTTGATTTAGCGTCGGCATTCAGCCAGTGCATAATGTATTTCTTTCTTTGACTAGAGATTCCTGAATCAAGTTGACGCAGTTTTTGTCCAGTCAGTCCAGATCCATCACCCCATACTACAGTCTTAAGTTCATTGATTTTGTAGGGGAGGTTTTCATCCGCTTGCGGCAATAACTTTTTAATCCAACTCATGAGTACCTCCTTTTCAGCACGGAGACGAGAGAAATAACCTTTGATCGAAATGATCCTAAAACACCATAAACAGCTTACCTACCGCGGAGAGCCTGTTGACAGACCTGACGGGGTAGGCAAAGTAAAAATCTATCCAAATTAAGGAATTAAGAGAGCGAGTATTAGAGGCTATAACGAACCTGAGCCCCTGAAGTATGGGAGTTAGCTAGAGTTACAATAAATATCCCGCAGTGCATGTTGAAAAGCAACTCCCGTAGAAGTATAAATCTAGTGTAAATTTAATGCGTTAGGAATTAATGATTTCCAGGCCCGCTATTTATCAGCGACTAGTGTAAAATCTAGCGCTCCGAGCTGGAATTTAAATTAATCTAGTTAGCTTTTGTTATAAAAGACATTAATTTTAGTAAAATTGTTACTCTCCGATGCAATCTATCTAAAAAACACATATTAGACTTTAACATCGCATAGGAGTTTTCATGAGCTCTTAAGTTGAACTTCTGTTTTAATCAAAACCTTGTGATTAGGGATGCTTTAGAAGAAAAACAGTCTAGAAATAGTTGGAAAGTAGGGGGGCTGCAGTTCCAGATCCCCAGTCTAGCTGGAAAATGAGAAGTTTAATTTGGTCGATAGGGAGTTTCTTGATTCAAAAACAATGTTTTCTAGTTTTTTGGCAAAGCGCTATCGAAATCATCCTGACCAATCAAAGCAAGCTTCTTAGCTTTCTGGTCTATCAAAGAAACCTCTTCGACTAGTCCCAAGTTCTCTAAACTTACACGGTAGTCACTAAAAACAGAACTATAAAACCTGGCGACCGCAGCCTCCTGGGAGCTCCTTGCCGGAGACAACTCGCCAACTACCTGAGGGACTTTTTCTAAGAATGTCTCAAACTCCCGAACTGCTTTCTTCTCATCCCCTTCCTCTCGGGCCTCAAGGATACGAGGATGAAAATAGTAACGAAACGGATTCCAGTAGTCAGCGGGGCGAATTATGACTCGATCCTCTGATAATGGTCTGTGTACTAAAATTCCCCCAAGAGAAAGTAAGCAGATACAAAGAAGTAAACTCTCCCTTCTCCTTAAACTATACAGCCTCCATAGTTCAAAAACACAAGCACTAGAAAAAATCGCCAACGCCGGCATTAGAGTGACTCTAAATCTAGAGACGGGATAAAGTGCCACCAAGGGTGCAAAGTTAACAATAAATAATAAATAGATCGGCCAAAGCTTTTTCACTCTAGGAGCCAGAAGACCCATACCTAAAATAGCAAAGCAAATTAAAGAAGAAAAGTTAAACGGCAGATAGTTTAAAACTGGAGTATGTAACTTATAGTAATAGTAGTTTATATTGTTTGGAACTTCCAACCACCGAAAGGTGGCAGCAATTTTACCACCATAGATTCTTAGATAGTCTGGTAAGCTTAGATGCTCAATCAAGGCTCCTACTGTTGAGAGCATCGAGCCATCCGAATTCTTAAGCACTTCTGGCACGGTTTCCAAACTAACACTCCAGCCTATATCGGCCGAGTAGTCTGAAGTATTGGAAGCAAGTAAAGTAATAGGACCAACGCTAGAGACAGATAAGAGAGGAGTGGAAACTAAATAATTTCTTAGAACAACTGGGCTAAGGACCACTAAAAATGAAAATGAAAAAGCAAAGAAGGTTTTCTTCTTTGCCAAAAGAAGGCCGATAGCAGAATAAACAATAAAAGTCGGCTTTAAAATATAAGCCAAAGCAGAAAGAGCGCCAAAAGCGAACCAGTACCTTATGCCCTGGCCTTGTCGGTTAACAATAGTAAAAACTAATAGACAATTAAAGAAAATTATCAACGAGGTTCTAAGAAGTACCATTTCATAGATAAGCAAGGTCCCTGACATTGCCACTAAAAGAGCCGCTATTAAAGCTTGAGATTCATCTAAAAGTTTCTTTGTGATAAAATAAACTAAGACAACACTGCCAATACCTAAAAGCAGTTGTAAAAGATAAAGAACTGACAGTTTCGCTCCAAAGACGAAAAAAATTAAGCCGATAAGATATGGATATAGAGGTGCTTGATGGAATCGCTTATTGCCGTACCAGTCATCCCAAAATTCTCTGATCCGTTGCTCTAAACCAGAGTCTAACAATTCACCTCCCTCAAGAGTTTCTCCAGTTAGAAGCTTAGTAGCCACTCGCTTGTGCCATTCATGAAATGGATGAAGCGACCGATCGGTCAGGGTGTCGCCAGAGGCAATTATCTCGCCCCAATTATAGAAAAACTGCGTATCGGATTCCTCCCATTGGTAAAGGGAGCTCAGTGGGCTAGTGCTAAACTGGATAAAGTAAACCAGCCTAGGAACTATAGCGGTAAATAGAATAAGTCCTAGAACGAAGCGGGCATTTCTAGTTGTATATTTCAATATTCAGACCAAAACCGTCGATGGTAAAAGACTAACGATAATTAACTGGAGAACAATAATATAAATTCTGCTCTATCCTCTCCAAGCTCTTGAGATTAGGGCTGTATACTGAAACCACTATAAATTTCAGCTAAACCCTGTCTTTTCAAGTTTTGATTTCAGTATAACCAAGCGTAAGCGAGGCAGGCAACTAATATACTTCGCCTCATTTAAATTTTGGTATTCAACAATATTTTCAAAAAGCGCAGTATCAGCCGAGCGTATGCGAGGCCATCTTAGAGGTATAGCCATCCTCAAATATGGAGGGGAGGCGCAGCTTCTCAAGAAAAGCTAGTTGAGTTTGGTAAATCAGCTGTTAATATCATTTTCTTGCGAAGCTGCGCTTCTAAGAATATCTTGGGCGGGGTATACCTGTATAATCGCCTCGCTCACGCTCGGCTTATACTGAAACTGTGGAAGGTAAAATAAAATACCGAAATTTGTAATGGTTTCAGTAAATTTGGTATTTTCTAGCCAAAGAACTTTCTCACCTCCTGCCCCATACCTTCTTCATATTAGGCATTTCTTTGCCCGTGTGCGGTAGTAGGATCGAGTTGAACTAGAGAGGTATATTCTTGTGTTGTTTGTTCCTAGAGGTAACTGTGGTTGGATACGGTAGTCCTCCTGACAAACTCAATAAAGCCTCAAGGTTAAAACTAAATCGCTGCTCCATGTCTTAGGATACCGCAGTGGCGATGTCCGTTGTGCCTCGCCCAGTTCTTTAGTCTTTTAGTTTAAACCTCAAATTTTTTGCTCTCGACAAAGTTTTTGGCAATTTACATAAAAACTAAGCTAAGAACTTTTTGATCTCTAATTCTAAAATTCTTTTTGCTTCGTGAAGTCCAAGTCCGCGGTCAGAGACGCGAAAGGTTTCTTCATCAACAGTGCATCGAAGTTCTAGGCCCTCTCGGAAGGGGACTTCGACTATTTCAACAGGGTATTGCATCCCGTCAATTTCGATTTTAAGATTGTCTTTGTATCGGTAGTCTGTCATTTGGTTTTTAGTGGTTTCAGTAAATAATCTTTAATTTCTAGATGAACCCTGAACAGGAAATAACCACTTCTTTTGGCACTGCGTTTGGGCTTAGAGATAAAAGATATCGAACGGTTTTAAGAATGTCTGAAGTTTGAATCATATCCTCCCCGGGGATGCCGCTATGGCTAGCCATATCCGTGTTAACCCAGCTAGGACAGATCGAAGTTACCTTGACACCTTCTGGAACCAGTTCATTGAAAATAGATTCACTAAGACCATTAACCGCGAACTTAGATGTACAGTATCCACCACTTCCGGCAAAGCCAACTTTTCCAGCGATAGAAGAAATGTTTATAATGTAGCCAGATTTTGATTTCTTAATTTTTGAAATTGCTGCTTTAAGAAAGTTAAACACGCCACTAACATTGATTTGCATAAGCTGGTCAAACTCTTCATGGCTAAGCTCTAGTGTCCCTTGATGGTGAATGGCAGCGTTGTTTACTAGCAGGTCAATGCTTTTGAGTTCCTTAACTACTTGATTCGCGAAACTTGCATTCGAGACGTCACCAGCAAAATACTGGGCTATGGTATCTGTGTGTAGTGGATTAAGTTCATCAACAAGTGCTTTTAGCTTTCTCTCATTCCTTGCTACCAATGCCAGGCCCCAGCCATCTTCAGCCAAGCCTTGAGCCAAAACTTTCCCAATGCCCTGGCTTGCGCCAGTTATCAATGCAACTTTTTTTTTCGACATATTAAGATTTGGCTAGAGTTAGGAATTCTTCTCGAGTCATTGGGCATTTCAAAAAAGAGCCTCTCATGGAGTTTGTTACCATGGTGCTGCTTTGGGCCTGAATACCTCGCATCATAGTGCACATATGTTGGGCTTCAATCATACAAGCTACGCCTTTTGGTTTAAGTAGGTCATGAAGACTAGACGAGATTTGTTCAGTGAGTCTCTCTTGAACTTGGAGGCGTCTTGCGAACATTTTGACAATTCTAGGTATTTTGGAGAGACCAATAATTTTTCCATCTGGAATGTAGGCAACATGAGCCCGACCGAAGAAAGGTAGAATATGGTGCTCACAAAGTGAGTAAAATTCGATACTCTTAACAAGGACCATTTCAGAAATGTCTTCTTCAAAAATTGCGCCATTGACAATTTCATCAACTGTTTCCCCGTAGCCAGAAGTTAGCTCCTGCATAGCCTTAGCGTAGCGAGCAGGAGTCTTTACTAGGCCTTCACGTGAACTATCTTCTCCAATAGCCTCAATAGCTTCTCTACATAACTTATTGAATGTATCTGACATCTGCTTAGTCTGCCTCCCAAGTAGCAAATATTTTTCTAGTTTCCCAAAGAGTAACTTTTCTTAGGGAGCAATTTGGAGCTTTTATTTTAATTGGAGTAGCAAGTCTTGAGGCTATTTCTAAAACTAAAACCTCGGTAGTGGGAATTTTACCCTCTAACCATGCTACATCAGTATTTAGGTTGCGGTGATCTAAATGCTCAATAATTTCTCTATCTACCAACTTTTGGAGTTCACAAGCTTCAATTAGCATTGCTGTCTGAGGATCTAGTCTACCAGTTACGGTGACTTCCAAAATGTAGTTGTGGCCATGCCCGCCCGGATTTGCGCATTTCCCAAATCTAGCTAAATTCTGCTCCAAATCCCAGTCAGGATTAAGTAAAGTGTGGCTAGCTGAGAATTCAAAAGTTTTCGTAAAACTAAGCATTCTGTGTTTCGTCGATATAGTTTGAGTAGTCAATGGCGGGGAGGCTATCAGTTTTTTAATAATTTGTCAGCTGCTTGAAATTGAGGCTTAAAGTCCCACCTAAACTCGATTTCTCGATTGGGTTCCTCTGTAACATGAAAGTTTGAGTTAAGATTCGCTTCTAACTCAAAAGCGCTGAGATTTGTCGATAGAGCTCTTTGGTCAGGGCGGCATATTCGTATCCGACCCCTCTAATTAAATTTCCCTGCTCCCACCAACGATCGAAACCGGGAGCCTCCGCTCCAACAACAAAACTTGCGATGTCAGGGTTAACTCTACTCCAGATTATCTTAATACGACGAGTATGAGACTTGCTAGAAACTAAAGTTAGGGATTCGATATTGTTAGCACGGGCGTAGGTCCCGATACTAGTAAGCTCAGATGCAGTATCGTAGTCACTAGCAGTATTAACTAGCTCTATAGAATCTCTTGGTACCCCCAAACTCTCTAGCGCAACGATATAGCGCATTGAAGAGGCAGGCCATACAAAGCCTTCTGGTTTTAGACTCTCCAACTTTTGATCTGAGAAGCCAGTGCCAAATAGTATCATGGGAGCTAGGCCTTCGGAATACAGTTCATGGGCTTTTAAGATTCGGTCAGGTTGACTGGCTCCCAGTAATACAACAATTGCCTCGGTTTCTGCCGGATCCTCGCTAGCGTCTAGGAAACCAGAGAGGGGAGGTAGGAGTGTTTCTGAAAAAAAAAATATTAGAGCCCCAAAAAAGCCGAATAGGAGGGAGAAAAAGAAAACTTTACGAATACACCACTTTAGAAGAGCCTTCATAGGAAAAGGGCCATTTTTAGTTAGCTAGCTTTCACAAAGTAACCAGCTAAGCGAGATTAATAGTTATATACCCATCCTAGTATAAATTTCGGTATAGAAGTACTATAGGTGAGATTTATATCGCGCGCCATTAGAATTCTAAAACTTAAAAACTCTATTTGCTATTAGCGCCAGGGAGTTGATTTTGTCCTTGAGATTTCCTTTTCCCATACCATTTATCCACTCAGAGCCCAGAATGTCTGAAATTACAAAGGCGGCAACTAACTCAGCTTGGTAGTAAAGACAGAGTTTTGCAACGGCAGAATACTCCATATCTACAGCTATCGCTCCTTGGGTGTAAAAGTTTTCAACTTTTTGGACGGTTTCCCTGTAGGGAGCATCAGTTGTCCAAACTAAGCCGGATAACACATTAAGTTTTTCTTCTAGACAGGCAGATTTAAATTTGTTTTGAGCTTCGCTTGAGATTGAGAATCTGCCCCGCTTAGAGCTAAGGCCATCAACAGGATAGTGTTGACTGGTGCCTTCTTCACTTATAAATCCATCGGGGAAGACAATGTCGAAAAGTTCCATAGAGTTGGTGGAATTGTCAGGCGCTAGGCCTCCGCAGGTGCCTAAGAGAAAAATTCTTTTTGTGCCGCTTAGCAGAAGAGGTTCAAGGGCCATCACAGCTGCAGGTGCTCCAGTTGCTGGCCCGACCACTCCTAAATCATCGTCTTGATAAAAGTTAAATTGACCAGATAGAGGCGGTCGAGATTTTAGCTCTCGGGTCTTGTTTAGATTGTTCAATACCTGCCGGGTTAGGGCATTAGTTGGTGTAAAAATTACGGTTTTTGGTGGGGTGGGAATGAGTTTAGGTTTGAGTAGTGCGTCAGCCATATTTGTTCTTTCAATTCATCTAGTTACAGGTGGAACTAATCGCCTTCTTGAAGCATCTAAACAACAACTGTAAAAATACTCAAGAGTAGTTAGTTGAGGCAATGGGTTTCAGTCACTATTATGGCTTTTCTTTGTAAATTGTTGATATTTGTTGTCTTCGGTCTTTGCCTTGGATTTTCGGTGTCTGCTCAAGAGACATGTTTTTATGTGGACGCAAAGGGGATTTTCAAAACCTCTAAATCTTCAGAAGCAGTGCCCGAGGAATTTCGAGACAAAGCTAAGTGTAGTAAACCAAGAGAATCTGGAGCTGGATCCTTTAATCTAAAGCAAAAC
>CALKYB010000301.1 GCA_938003565.1 uncultured bacterium | reverse complement strand
GGAGATCTTAAGTGGTGGGGATTCCTCAGGGTATAGCAGTACGTATGCGAGGCCATTAGACAGGTATACCGATCCTCAAATATGGAGGAGAAGCGCAGCTTCGCAAGAAAAGATAGTTGAGATAATCTCTAGCTGTAAGTCTACCGTAGAGGATTGCCTTACCCTACGGGTTCTACAAGGTCTGAGAAAAGTAGCCTTCCTCTAAAAATAAAATAGTGAAATTTTAATCCCAAAGAGTAACTAACTACTATGGAGTTAAGTTATTTAGCTCACAACTTAGAATTCCATTGTAGTGAATTGGGTAATGCTTGTACCAGTTGCTAGTGTAAATTTTGTGATTTGTTGGCGAACCTTGGATCTGACCTTCAAACGGCTTCCAACCAACTGTCATCTCGTTTAGGTCAGCAATCACACCTGTGTCATCAAAGCAGGCCATTAAAGCGGTGCTTAGCATTCGAAAGGCCGACTTTTTCGTTTGTCTTTCATATGCTGGGACATTACCGGGTATCGCTCGATTCACTAAGTCAGTTCTGCCACCAGTTTCCCAAGCCATCTCATGTAGATTTCCTGCATCAAAAACATCCTTAGCTCCCGCTTGGCTATACCAAACCCTTGCTCTTCGACCCATTTCCTTTTGAGTGGCGAACTCTCCATATTTCAGCCAATGTAGGAAATTGTAGTTTATGTTGGTGTAGTGTTCATAGTAAACTCGTGCTCCGTTGGCCGAGCCAGTAGAGAGTAGGTGACGAATGAGTCTGGAATCATCAGCCTCAATTACAGTTTGCAAAAACCAAAAATCATGTCGTGTTTTGGCTTCGTCTCTGTACTCAGTCCAAGAATTTGCTCCTTTTACGGTTTTGCCAGTTTCTTGGAAGTACTCTCCCATAAGTTTATACATTGTTAGTGAGCCAATGTAGGCATGAGCAAGCTCTTGAACAGGAAATTTATGAATTAGTCCATGCTTATTGTATCTTGGTTGACCGTTATTAAGATAATCCGGAGCAGCCCAGTTCGTAATTCCATTTCGTTTAGTTCCCAAACCTTTAGACCAGTTAACAGCATTTTGGAGGCCAAGAGCTGGATCTGGAGTGTATTGATTGTTACGTCCATAGGTCGCCCTATAACGCCACTTGGGGACAAAGTTTTCGTCTAAATATTTAAACCAAAAATCCGCTTCTTGACCGGCTTCTGAAATGCAGTCTCGATTTTGATGTAGTACGTAGCCGATCTGAGATACAGCGGCGCCGAAGAGTGATTCGTCTAGCCATAAGGTATCATTCATTCCAGATTGACCATTGTTAGGCTCAGAATTGCTTGGGCTCAAATACTCCATGTATTCGTAGCCTCTACCATCCCAGTCTTTAAGCATATTTCTTATCTTCTCAGACCAAGATACCAACTCTCTCAAAGCAGCAGGATCTCCAGTGGTCCGAATAGTTTCTATGATTGAGGAGAGAAAAACGTAACCAGCTCTTGAAACTGAATAGGTTCCATAAGTTGCCTCTGGCCACGACAAGTTCGGATTTGCCCTGCGAAACAATATCTCAGCCCCACGCTGCCATCCGTTTTGCTCAAAGTTATTATAGGATATCCACCATTCACTATGGGCCTTTTTCATTCGAGCAGTCGGCAGTTGATCTGCGTCAAAACCTCCACAATTTACTTTCCAGTCATTTGGAGAAATATTAAAATTAGAGACTGGTAATGTCGTTGTAGTGGTTGTTGAGCTTGTGGTTGTAGTTGAACTAGTGGTTGTCGACGTACTGGTTGTAGTTGTTGTGCTCGTAGAAGGTTCTGCGGTACTGAACTGACCGAGCTCTGAGGTGATTCGATTATTTCGCCCTCTCGCTGCTGCGATTACTCGGTAGTAGTAAGTGGTATTTGGTTTAAGACCTGAAATTGTTTGCGAAAGTTGTTGTAGGTAGACGAAACGATAAGGACCTGACTGTCTTGTTGCAGTAGTCTCACCAAATTTTATCCAGGCCTTGACTGGTTCACTGAAAGAAACATTGAAAGTTGCCGAAGTTTGAGTAGTCTGAACTGATTGATTGTGGATACTTAAAGCTGTGGGGGGCTTGATATTTTTTACCCTTCGGGTCCTACATGGGCGATTCCCATTCATCCCTACTCCGTCGCCATCAGGATCAATACACTCAGCTGAGCCTCCCGTTGGGCACAATACTGCCAACAACATTAGAGCTTTAAATAGACTTAATTTTCTCATCTGGGTACTCCTAATAGAACCTGGGCAAAACGATACCTCACCACACTAGTCACCAAATTGTCGTCACTTGTTTCAGAAAAGTTTAAATATTCAGCGATTTTAGGCAGTATTTAGCAAAACACCGATAATTGTTGAGTTTTTCTTATAGACCAATAATCAGATATTTTGTGCCAAGCTTTTCTCAGGGCTGGCAAATTATTCTGGTACTGATAGCAAGGCCAAGGGTCTGACAGTTGGTAGTTTTTAGGAGTCTTTGGGTATGTACCCATCTAATTGAGATTTTATTTATGCCGAAATTCATAGTGGGATGGGTATACAGCTCGCTGAAGGC
>CALKYB010000300.1 GCA_938003565.1 uncultured bacterium | reverse complement strand
CCTCCTGTAATGAGAACCGAAGAGTTATTTAGCATGGAGTTGTTCATATAATTAGTTCTCTTGATAGTGTTGGATTTGCATAAGGTGGTTTTGAGAGTCGGAGCCGCAATCTTAGATGAGTATGTTTAATATTTCCTGCTATTCTTATACTAGGCAAAATTGATAAAAGGCTCAACTGATTGTTAAAGTTGGGTCATTAGTGCCCAAGTTATGATGCTAGTAGATGGTAAATTGGCTCTACTTCTGGGTAGCATTTTTAAGAAGAAAGCATTGCTTCACTTTTAGATTAGCGGTTAAAGGTAATATAGATTTAGTCTTAGAAAGTTGATTGAGTGTGGAGTAACTACTTGCTCACAAAGTCGCAGGCTAATGTAGGGCTGCTCAGGTAGCGAGTTTAGTTTTCTAGACTAAATCTAAGAAGACTCATTGCTGCGTATTCTTTTGTGCACGAGTACAGCTGAGCGTAGGCGAGGAATATGCCTGCCTTAGATTTTAACTAGATAATAAAAATTATAGTAGGCAGCGTATGTTAGCTCGCATTCGCAGTGTCTTTTTCCAGTGTTCTTGCAGGTGCCGCCCCTTCAGTAACAGTGTCTTCATCCACGGTCACTTCAGAAACTTCCTTACAGGCCGGAACCTCGTACATCGTGTCGAGCAGTATTTCCTCCAAGATTGCCCGTAGTCCTCGAGCCCCTGTTTTTAACTCTATGGCTTTTTTAGCGAGGGCATTGAGTGCCTTTTCTGTGAAATCCAGCTTCACATCACTGTAGTTGAAAAGTTTTATATATTGTTTGATCAGAGCATTTTTGGGTTCAGTTAGGACTCGAATCAAGTCTTCTTCTTTGAGTTGTTCTAAGGATGCTACGACTGGCAGTCTTCCAATAAACTCTGGAATTAGTCCGAAGGACAGTAGATCCTTTGGCTTAGCTTCATCGAATATGTTTATTTCATCATCGTTAATTGAAACGACTTTGGAGCCAAAGCCAATTTCTTTTGAGCCTAGCCGTTGCTTTACAATCTGCTCTAGTCCCGCAAATGCTCCACCGCATATAAATAGAATATTCGAAGTATCAACCTGCAACATCTCTTGTTGAGGGTGTTTCCGGCCACCTTTTGGCGGTATATTCGCTACAGTTCCTTCTACCAATTTTAGTAGAGCTTGTTGTACACCTTCACCAGAGACATCTCGAGTTACCGAAGGTCTTTCTGATTTTCTCGAAATTTTGTCAATCTCATCTATATAGATAATTCCTTTTTGTGCTTTATCTACGTCGTAATCGGCTGATTGCAGAAGGCTAACAATAATATTTTCTACGTCTTCTCCAACATACCCAGCTTCGGTTAAATTAGTCGCATCAGCTATTGTGAAAGGCACGTCGAGCATTTTAGCCAAGGTTTGAGCTAGAAGAGTTTTTCCTGATCCAGTCGGTCCTAGAAGTAATATATTTGATTTTTGAATTTCAACTTCGTCTTTGTCACGTCCGGCGTTCTCGATTCTTTTGTAGTGATTGTGCACAGCAACCGAAAGAATTCTTTTTGCACTTTCTTGACCGATAACATACTGGTCGAGGTGTTCTTTGATTTCAGGTGGAGTGGGAACGCCTTCTGAGAACTCAGAGGTTGTATTGGATTTCAGTTCTTCACTTAGGATGTCATTACAGAGGTCAACACATTCGTCACAGATATAGACACTTGGTCCTGCAACTAATTTTTGAACCTCTTCTTGAGCCTTTCCACAGAAAGAGCACTGAAGTAGAGGGTTTCTAGACAATTTATCGTTTTTTCCAATCACAACTCGAAACCTTTGAAAATATCGTTCAACAAATTATTTTTAGATCGTTTTTTAGAATCTGAAAGAGCCAAAAACTTTATTTAGTTGGCTCCAGTTATTGAGATGCGTTTTAGAGGAAAAGTTGTTCAAGAATTCGAAGTATATTTTATCGCTAGTAACTTTAAGTTGAAAGAAGAAATACTCTGTATTTTCTGTGTATTAGGGGCGAGAGATTGGTATCTTATATCCCTGAGGCTGTAGAATTCTGATGTCTACAATTATGATGAAGAGAAAATAGATAAGCTTTGGTATCGTTTTGGGTTTTGCTTCATCTAATTTGTATAGCTGTTTTGAGGTAAATTAGTTCAATGAAGTAGGTGTTGTTAATTTATATTTTTTAGTAGAGTTTTAGCGTTTTCAAAAACGTTTCGAATTTAGGGTATGTATGGCAGAGAAATTTTCAATTGGCGATAGAGTGAAAAGAAAGGGTATTCATGGGCCGGTAGGCACTGTTGAGAAAGTGAGAGTCGAAACAGTACATGATTCCATTAAGAAGAATAGTGATGAGCAAGAGCCACCTACGGAGACTGTGACAGTTATGTGGGATAATGGGACATTATCCCACTTTATTCCGCAAGGTTTAGAGCCGGCCTAAAGTCGGAATTTGTTTTCCGTTTTTTTGATGAGACGTTTAATGTTTTCCTTGTGTCGGGAAATTATTAGGGCTGCTGTTAGGATTGATAGGGACACAGTCAGACCGTTAAAAGTGTGCAATAATTGATTGCAAACTAACATGGAGAACGTGGCCACAGCAGTAATCGATCCTAGGGAAACATAATAAGTCAGCTTAACTGTAGCTAGAAAGACAATAGCTGCTATAAGTGTTTCGATGGGTGCGATCATTAAGAAGACCCCCAAGCTTGTGGCAACTCCTTTTCCTCCTTTGAATTTTAAAAAAGGTGAGTAGCAGTGACCGAGGATTGCAGCAAAGCCTAGAGAGCTTTGAATATCGATAAGATCCTCGGGTGAGGCTGACCCCCATTTTAGTTGACCGACTTTTATAAACAAAGGAAGTAGGGTAGCAATAGCCCCTTTCAAGGTATCGGCCAATAAGGTTAATAAACCAGCTTTTTTGCCGAGCGTTCTTGCCGCGTTGGTAGCTCCGGTATTCCCACTACCTTCAGTGCGAATGTCTTTTCCCAACGCTCGGCCAATTAAATATCCAGCAGGAATTGAGCCAATTAGGAAAGAAACAACTAAAAGGAGAAGATAGGTTGTCATGTTTTGGAGGAGCGTATTGCCGAAATAGTCGCTTGGTAGTCACCGCTACCGAAAACAGCAGTTCCCGCTACCAGGATATTGGCGCCAGCTTGGATTACTTTTGCTGCCGTTTTTGGTGTTATACCGCCATCTACTTCGATATCGATGGAATGATTTGTAAATAACTTTTTGGTTTCTGCTACTTTCTCTACTGAGGTTTCAATAAATGACTGGCCACCCCAACCAGGATTTACAGTCATTAGGCAAACTAAGTCAATTAACTCTGTGACGGGTCTTAGGAATGAAACAGGAGTGCTAGGATTTAGTGCTACTCCTGCCTTAAGCCCTTTTTCTTTTATTGACTGGAGAGCTCTATGTAAGTGAGGACAAGCTTCTTGATGGACAGTGATAATATCCGCACCCGCTTCGACAAAGGAGTCGATGTGGAGATCAGGTTTTTCAATCATTAAGTGAACATCTAAGGGCAGCTTAGTAAGTTTCCGAATAGTTTTAACAAAGGAGGCACCAAAAGTTATGGGAGGTACAAAATGACCGTCCATGACGTCAAGGTGTATTAGATCCGCGCCGCCTTGCTCAGCTTTAGAGATCTCATTTTCTAGACTTCCCCAGTCAGCCGCCAAGACAGAGGGAGCAACTTTAATATTAGCTGAACTGTTCAAGAATCTTAAATCCTTCGTTGTTGAGTAATTTCACTAGTAATTCTTTAGAACGTATCTATAGAAAAGTAAACTTGGTTGGGGCGGCTTCTAATTTTCATTATACCTCTGGGTGAAGGATACTCAAACACCATAAATTCGTTGTGGTTTCAGTAGACAATACGCAGTTTTTCTATACTGATTGATGTTGTTTAGGCAGAGAGTCTCGATTCCACACAAGTTTTCTACTAAGAGTTGAGAGGGTAATGAGAGATAGACACGAGAGGATTGTGTATTGACCGAAAAACCAAAACCAACGCAGGCCTGTTAACTGACCTCGGAAAAATGGATGGTATGGAAGAATGATCCAAAGGGCGTAAAGCAGAAGGCCGGAGAGAAAAAATTTGAATTTATTTTCCCCAAAATACGAGAGAATGTAGCAAGCGGGAAATATTAAAATCGTGTGGTAGTGATCCCATGCTACCGGGGCAAGTAGTGTAGATACAGTGCAAAGAACTGTGAAATTGTGCTCTATAGCTTTATTTCTAAAACCTAGGTTAATTGCGATTAATAAGCTTACTATAGAGCTAACTAGGATCACGAAAAAGCTCCTAGACTTTTCATAAAATAAATCGAAGTCAAAGAAGTACTTCGTGATACGTTCGGTTGCTATAAAAAAATTGAAATTTTGATTCGTCAGTTGCCATTCTTTAACAATTGGTAACCCTTCTTGGTAAAACGCGTAGTAAATTTCAGGACCAAATATGATTACGGGTAGGATTGAGAATCCTAAGAAAGAAACTATCAGCCATGTGCGTTGTCGAGCGTCACCAAAAAGAAATGCATACAAACCGAGGGGCCAAAAGTAGTATTTTAGTGCTATCGCCAGCCCCCACATAGCTCCTGAAAGGCCTAACTTTCCAGTTTTAGTAAAATGAGCTCCGGCTATAGTTAGAAGAGTTAGGAACAGGCCTATCTGAGAGAATTTGAAGCATTGAACAAAGGGGGGGCTGAAAATAGTACCTATAATAAATAAGACTAAGGCATGTTTAGATAAGTTAAGTTTAAAGAATTTTAGCGAAAGGTAGACTGTGAGAATCGCATAGAGTAGCAAACTGAGTTGCCAGGTGATCCATGCTGGTAAAGGTTTTAGAAGGGCGAGCGGAGCTAGGAAAACCGCTAGCGCGGGAGGATTAGTTGCCTTGGGTATCGATGCCGCCTCTGAGAATGAAAAATGCTCTTCTAGGCCAAGAGAGGAAAATGGAATGCCGTAAGGAATTTTTCCGTCCAAGACCAGTACTGACGTCGCATAATAGTGATTAAAATCGATACCGCGCCATACTTCAGATTCAAAAAGGTCTGATACAATGGGGTGGGTAAAAATGCTAAAGAGCATTAAGACTATTCCAACAAATGTGAATGTTAGAAGGGAATATTGCCGTGTGAAGAATGATTCAATATTCATCGATTGTTGGCATAATCTAAGCTTGAATAGAAGGTCCTCGTTAGAAAACATTCCATTTCATAGCTAGTGAGAGTTGGATTTAAAACGAAAAGATTTTTTAATATAGCCTCCGTTTATTGAATCGGCAATTGATATAGGCTTTTTCCCTGGAAATTGAATTTTATCTATCGATAAGAAGCTAGACTCTCCGCATTGGACTATAAGTTCTGCTTTATTTAATTCTACGATTGAGCCTGGCTCTTCGGGGCTATAGTTTAGGTTCGAGCAGGGTAGAGCTTCAATTATTTTAACCATTTCGCCGTTTAAAGTAGTTCTTGCTCCGGGTCTTGGGGCAGAGGCTCTGACCCTTAAGGATGTAGTTTCAGCAGATTCCTGCCAATTGATTGTTGAGTCTTCATTACTCCACTTTTCTGCGTAGCTATGGCCTCCCTCTGGTTGTGGGGTTGATTTTAGTTTACCGGCGAGGATCAGAGGAAGGCTGGTTTTAAGTAAAGAGGTGGATAGGGTTGACAGTTTGTCATGTAAATCTTTTGTGTTGTCAGTTGGACAAATACTACACTCCTCGCAAGCGAAAACTGGCCCAGTGTCAAGACCGCTATCGAGTTGCATTATGCAGTTACCACTTTTCTTAGCGCCGCTAAATATTGCTCTTTGTAGCGGAGCAGCTCCTCTCCAAAGAGGAAGTAGAGAGGGGTGTATATTAATTGCTCCGAACTCTGGATAGGAGAGTAGTGCCTCGGGAATTAATTTTCCATAAGCCACGACCACAGCAGCTTTCAACGGCCCTAGTTTTGCTAATGCATCACCTAGTTCCCCACCTTCAATAAGCTCGCCTTTGTGAGTAAGGTTTTTTAAAGATTTTGGTTGTAGAACATTGAGCCCCAAGGATTGGGCGGCCACCTTAACGGGGGAAGGTTGTAACTTTTGACCACGTCCGGCTGGTTTGTCTGGTTGAGTCAAAACGGCTGCTATTCGATAACTGTGGTCCGCAGCTAACATCTGCAATGGAGGGACCGCAAACTCGGGAGTTCCTAGGTATATAATACTCTCAGGCATAGCTTGGTGATTTGAGAGGGGTGTTGAGAAATTTATCTATGTGACCATTATTTGTAAAGCCTATCGGGTGCTGGCCGCTGAAATGGGGCTTTGGGTTGTGGAGAAGGTCTTGCATATTGCTAAATTTGTTTCCCTGTACGCTTACTTTAGGCCTTAGTTTTTTTGTAAAGTTTTGTAAGTTTTTTTAGTTTACTTTTAACTAATTCTTTTCTCACTCCTTTGAGATAGTCAGTAAAAAGCACGCCATCTAAATGATCTATTTCGTGCTGAAGGCAAATTGAGAGCATGCCATCGGCCTCTATTAGCAATTCATCTCCATTTTCGTTGAGGCCTTTTACTACTACGGTTTCAAACCTACTTACTTCTTCGTTTACATCCGGTATACTGAGACAACCCTCTTCTCCGCGGACTTCTCCTTCGCTTTGCACTATTTCGGGATTCAGAATCTTATAAAGTTTAGATTCCCTACCGGATTCTTTGTTACTTCCTACATCTACAACGATTGCCCTAATAGGAATGCCAATTTGAGGGGCAGCTAGACCGATACCAGGCGCGTCATACATTGTCTCTGCCATGTCGCTCAAGAGATCTCGAATTTCATCTGTCGTATTCTCAATGACTTTGCAATCCTCTCTCAATACGGGGTCAGGATAGTGAATAATTCTTCTAATAGCCATGCTATAGTTTCCTAGCTCTAGACTGACTGGAGTGCAGGACAAGTTTTGTGACAATTTCCAGTAGGTCCTCTGTTTCAAAAGGTTTATGAAGGTAGGGGCAGCCGGAAGATTTTAGAAAATGTTGTATCTCTGGAGTGTTTTGATCACCGGTCACGAAGGCAAGCCTTTGAACAACATCGGGAGATTCTTTTTGGAGATATTGGTATATTTCCATTCCGTTAATATCAGCTAGGTTTAAGTCGCAAAGAATAGCATCAAAGTATTTATTATTTTTAAATAATTCCAATGCTTCTTTACCTGAAACAATTTTTGTTTCAAGGCTAGACTGTTTTCCCAAAGTTACAGACAAGATTCTAGCAATTGCCGTAGCTACTGTTGATTCATCTTCTATGATTAGAACTGAAGTTTCTTGAGGAATTTGACTATCATCATCTTTCTTTATGTTCTGGTTGGAGCTAAGGTCTATTTCTACTAGCTTTGATGGCACAGCGATCCGTGTAGTAAAGATTCGTTTTGCAGCAATCGCTCTTTCTGAAATCTCAACACTTCCGCCGGCTCTTTCAACGATAGCCCACGCAACTGTGAGGCCGAGGCCAATGTTTTTACTACTTGAAGAGCCTTTCTCGAACGGTAAAAACAGACTTTCTAAATCTTTAGGAAGATTGGCATCAAATTCATTGTTGATTTCGATGTTAGTTTTACCTTCTTTGTCGGTGAAAGCTACAACTGAAATACTTGATTCTGACTCAAGATCTTTACTCCACTCATAAGCGTTTCTCAATAATTCTGAGATTAAGACCTGAAACTGAGCTGGATCAATTTGGATACTCAGCTCCTCTGAGGATAGTTCAAAATCAACATTTATATTTTCAAATTCGTCCGTATTTTGAAGTTTTTGAATTGCTCGCTCGCAAATTCTAGCTACTGGTGCAAGTTCTTGGTTATTGGGTCGGTTGGACAACAGGATGACCATCCTTTCATTTATACTTCCAATTCTCCAAGCTTCCTTAACCATTGAGTCGAGGTAGAGTGAGAGTTTATCATTGTTAAACATCTCATTTTGAGAACTGCTCTGACTTTCAGAACAGATCCTTTGTAGTAGAGACCCAAGGGAAATGATAGAAGTTAGGGGATTGCCAATATCATGACCTATCTTATGTATTAAATCGGATAGCTTTTCACCGCTGGCGTAATCTCGACAGGAAAAGTTAGGTTTTGCACTTCTCTGTCCAATGAACTGCAATTTAGTCATTAATGTAGCCTAAAGACTTCTGAGTATTAATTTCCAATCTTTTTAGTAAAAGAGGGGCCTATTCTAGAACGGACACTAGCATTTTAAACAAATACTTGTAATCCTCAAAAGTATCTTAGAGGATTCCCAAGCTTCTTCGGGTTTGGATTTTAATCAACAATTAAACAATTTTTGGAGCTTTTAGACCCCTAGTAAAATGCAAAACCTGCTCCTATGGATATAGATTTAAAATATGTTTTTTGGATCGGTGTTGCCCTACTTTGCTGCGCCTTGATTTCAATTTTGGCTCTTTGGTTTGGGTCGTCAGTTGAAGAACTCCAGTTATTTGCATTTCCAGTTTTTTCCCTCGGTTTATTCTTTTTGTTGAGGAAGTTAAAAACCCCCTCAAGTGGACTTATGTTATTGCCTTTGGGTATCTGGTTGCTGATGTCCTTTTCAGCTTTTGATTTTCTAACTTTTGGGAACTCTCGAGGGATGCAGATTTCCCATTTAAGTGACGATCCCGATTTGGAAGAAGTTCGAGTTTTCCTAAGGAATTATAAAAAATTTGAGCGGCGTAGAAAGGCTGCACCCCTTAATTTTCTTGATAGGGATCTTGGTTTGAACTCTGAGAGGGAGAGTTGGTTGTCGAATAATCCTAATGTGAGCCTTTTAATTAGCGGTAACTCTAGGTGGTTAGAGTTGTTTCCTAGGTCAGATTATCTCCATTTACTCTCGAATACTAAGCTTAGCATCGCTGGACAAGGCAACTCTACACCTTTGGTTTTTAGAAACTATGTGGATCCTGGGGTTTTACAAGAGAGCATGTTGGTCAAAGATCGAGCTTCTGGTTTGGACTATTTGCTTCTTAAAGGACCCCGCTCAGTAGCTCTTCCAACCCAAGATCAGTTGTTAGCTTTTAGTTTTATTTCCTGGTTTGGTAAAGCCCTCAATGCTGGAAATTCAGCTGAGGAATTGACTAAACTAAGTTCTGAGAATGAATCTGAGATTCGAAATGCTTATTCACTAAAACATGGAGTTTATCTTAACCTGCGAAGAATCGTGGAGTCCCATGGCTTATGGGCTTCAAATACTCCAAGAGGCTTTATTAGCTATTTGTTGGGGACGTCATTTCTATTAAAATATCATGAACTTGAATTTATGGATGAACTTGACCTTTGTGTCGAGAAGTTCATGGGAGAGGCTGCTGCACGGGTAGGTCAGTATGAAAACCCTGAACTATATGTGGCAATTTACAATAATGCCGCGGTTGGAAAGATTCTATCGACCAGGCAGGACGATATCATGACCCATGCCAAAAACCTTCTGTGGAAAGCAGCAAACACTCGAGGTCGAGATGGTCGGTTAGTAAAGGGCACGTCGACGGCGTATTCTAATTTGCTTCAATTGGAGAGGTCAGCTGCGGTATCTTGGTGAGCCGCAATCCTCGAGGTGGAGAGTTTTTATTGATAGAGTCGATTCTGCTAGCATGAGAATCCGGGGTTTTTGTGAGGTTGAGTCCTCCCCAGCTTCCTAATCAATTAAATGAATGCTAGTGTTTTCCGCATTTCAAAAGGCATTTTAATTATTTGATATATCTATGAAACGCTGTTTCTTTCACGAGAAAAATTCCATCTATTTGGTAGAAGCCAACGGTTCGCTTGATTCTAGATGCATAGATGCTTTGGCTTGGATGCTGGAGGCGACCCCCTCTGAGAACGAGAGTTTTTCAGGACATTTTCTTGGTCCGCGAAAAGAAATGATAACTCCTTGGTCTACCTGTGCCGTGGAGATTGCTGAGAATATGGGGGTTTCGGGGTTGGCCAGAATTGAAAAATTTGAAAGCCTTCAGCACAATCACTCTTCTGCGGGAGAGTCTTGCGATCCAATGACTCAAATGATTTATGAGGGATTAGATTTAGATTCTTTGCAGTCAGATTTCGAGCCACAGGAAATTATTTCAGTCAAAGATATTCGCTCCTACAATCAGAAAGAAGGATTGGCTCTTTCTGAAGAAGAAATCGTTTATTTGGAGAACTATACGAAAGATATTGGACGGGACTTATCCGATGCTGAATTGTTTGGCTTTGCCCAAATCAATTCGGAGCACTGTCGACATAAAATTTTTAACGGCCAGTTCGTAATTTCTGGCGAAGCTCAAGATCTTTCGCTCTTTGAGCATATCAAAAAGACTTCAAAAGGCTCGGGAGCGCGAAACCTCGTTTCTGCTTATAAGGATAATGTAGCTTTTATGGGAGGACCTGAGGTGAATCTGTTCATCCCAGGAAACGAGCGGTTTTATCAGTTTATAAAAAAGGACACAGTTGTCTCGCTCAAAGCGGAAACTCACAACTTTCCTACTACTGTGGAGCCGTTTAGTGGAGCCAGTACTGGGAGTGGTGGGGAGATTCGCGATAGAATGGCCGGCGGTAAGGGTAGTTTGCCCCTGGCAGGTTCTGCAGTGTATATGACTTCTTATCCTCGACTTAAGAATTCTCTAGCTTCTCATTGGGAGAGTCGTTTTTGTGAGAGAGATTGGAAGTTTCAATCTCCCCTCGATATTCTGATCAAAGCATCTAACGGTGCATCTGACTTTGGTAATAAGTTTGGCCAACCTTTAATTACCGGCTCACTTCTTACTTTCGAGGGGAACTCGTCTCGGGCTCAGTATGCTTATGATCGAACCATTATGCTGGCCGGAGGGATTGGCTATAGCACGAAAGAGAATGCGATAAAGAGCATTCCCGAAAAAGATGAGTTGGTCGTTGTTCTTGGTGGAGATAATTACCGTATAGGTATGGCAGGTAGTTCTGTGAGTTCCGTGGATGGCGGTGCTGTTTCAACTGAGTTAGAGCTTTCGGCAGTTCAGCGACCTAACCCCGAGATGCAAAAGCGGGTTTATAATGTCATTAGATCTCTGGTCGAGTCGGAGGATAATCCGATTCGTTTAGTCCATGACCATGGGGCAGGAGGACATATGAATTGTTTGGCGGAGTTGGTTGAGGATACAGGAGGTGTGATTTGCGTAGATGATTTACCTTTGGGAGATCCGACACTTTCTATTAAAGAGATTCTCTCAAACGAGTCTCAAGAGAGGATGGGACTTATTATCCCCCAAAAGGCACTTTCTCGACTCGAGCAGCTTTGTGCTCGTGAGAGGGCCCCAATGTATGTTGTCGGCAGAGTTAGTAGTGACGATAAGTTAAAGTTTGTTTCTGAGCAGAGTAAGGATCCAGTTGTAGATTTTCCACTAGATGTTTTATTTGGTTCTACGCCAAAGACTGTATTGAATGGGGACCCTCAGGCTCTAGATATTCAACCGGTAGATTGTGATTTTAAGGATGCCTCTGAATTGGAGCTTGCTATTCAGCGGGTTCTTTCGCTCGAGGGGGTTGCTTGCAAAGATTGGCTCACGAATAAAGTTGATAGAAGTGTGACTGGACTCGTTGCTGGACAGCAGTGTGCTGGACCCCTTCAACTTCCGATTAACGACGTTGGCGTAACAGCTATCAGTTACACAGGAGCTCAAGGAATAGCCACTGCTATAGGTAGTGCGCCGGTGCCAGCTTTGATTGATGAGCGAGCGGGCTCGAGACTGGCGATCGCAGAGGCCCTGACCAATTTAGTCTGGGCGAAATTGGAAGATGGTTTTAAGACAGTTGCTCTAAGCGCTAACTGGATGTGGCCAGCGAAGCGACCTGGTGAAAATAGTCGATTGTATCGGGCGGTAGAAGCGGTTGGTGATTTTGCCCTAGCTCTGGATATACCAGTTCCTACTGGAAAAGATTCTCTTTCGATGACAATGAACTATGATGATGGGCTAGAAGTTCGAGCTCCAGGCACTGTAGTCATCTCTGCCTCCGCCACCTGTGAGGATATTCACAAAACTGTTTCGGCTGATTTAAAATCGAATCTGTCTTCTAGTCTTCTTTATATAAACTTATCCTCCCAGCTTGAGGATAACCTTGGTGGAAGTAGTTTCGCGCAAACTTTGGGGCTAATCGGTGATATTGCTCCAGATGTTGAAGATGCAACTAACTTTAAAACTGGCTTTGAACTTATTCAGAGTTTAGTAGCGGATGGTAGAGTTTTGGCCGGTCATGATGTGTCGGCTGGAGGTGTTGTTACAACAGTCCTTGAGATGGCTTTTGGCGGTGATTTAGGCTGTTCACTTAAAGTACCAGAGTCGAAGTCGGCCAAATTTCTTTTTACAGAGAAGCCCGCAGTAGTGCTTCAAGTTCAGAATGATGAATTAGATTCTTTGCTTAAACTATTTGAGGAGGCTGGTTTAGAAGCATTTACTCTTGGAGCTGTGGGGGGAAATCTTTTTGAATTAGAGCTTCAAACCTTGAAGTTGTCGGAATATCTAGCTGCGTTTCGAGATATATGGTTTCGCCCATCTGCTCTTTTAGATGCTAAGCAAACTGGTTCTGGAAAAGCTCAAGAACGTCAGGCCGCTCTTTCTCAGAGCAAACTAGAGTTTAAATTTCCAGATAATTTTCTTGAAATTTTAGAATCCAAAGGTATTGATCCACTCTTAGTTTCTAATTCTTCCGTTCAGGCCGCGGTGGTTCGAGACAAGGGAAGTAATGGCGAGCGGGAAATGGCTTTTGCCTTACATGCAGCAGGGTTTGCGGTCAAAGATGTTACCATGCACGAGTTGACCAGTGGCCAGGAGGACCTGAGTGACATTTCTTTTCTAGTTTTTCCTGGGGGATTTACCAATAGTGATGTATTGGGCGCTGCGAAAGGTTGGGCGGGATCTTTTCTATACAATCAAAAAGCGATGTCTGCTCTTCAGGGGTTTTTAGCAAGGCCTGATACTCTCTCTCTTGGGGTTTGCAATGGTTGCCAGCTGATGGGTCTCTTGGATATTGTTGTGGATGGCAAGAAGGATAAGATTAATTTGGCTCACAATGAGTCAGGTAAGTTTGAATCGAATTTTGTTAATTTAGATGTTCAGGATAGCTCAAGCATCATGTTGAAACCTCTTGTTGGTTCGCGCCTTGGGGCTTGGGTTGCTCACGCTGAAGGGAGGTTTGAGTGCTCCGGCGATGGGTCCAGCTTTGATGTTCCCCTTAGGTATACTTATTCTAACTATCCAGCCAATCCTAATGGGTCATTAGAGAATATAGCTGGAGTTGTTTCTAAGAATGGTAGACATTTGGCCATGATGCCTCATATAGAAAGAAGTATTCGACCCTGGCATTGGCCTTACCGGCCTTGGCTCTATCAAGAAACTAATGATTTAATCGAGCCAGCCAGCTTTTCGCCTTGGATTTTGGCTTTTTCTGCTGCAAAGGAGTGGATTGCCTCTCAGTAGGGGTAGTTCTACTTAATGCGTTTTAAATGAGAGCCTTTTTTAGTTTTAGCGGTGTTTTTAATTTTCTTTTCTGGCTCTTCCTCTAATGTTTCTTTAGAGCTTTTGGCCAGTCCTAATTTTTCTTGAATTGTTCTTCCGGCTTGTTTTAGGATGTCCTTAGCAATGCTAACCGCAACTTCGGCGGGCATATCCTTTTGCCAAAGCTTTTGGTTTTCATCGCCCGCAGACATTGCCCAGATAGCACCCCAGGGAATTGAACACTCGAAATACTCACCATTAAACTTAAGATTGGCTACGACTTTAAGTCGGTCATATTGCGGCGGGTAAACAAAGGCATTGCTCATCTTGAGGGTAAGACTGTGATCTCCCTTTACGTGTGAAGGGAGAATACAGTCTTCTTGCCGTGCATTAAGTTGGATTAGAATATCGAACTGATCAATATTCGAGTTAAAAAAATCGTATTTTTCTTTTTGAGAAAAATCAATTTTTGTGGGTTCGTCTGACATATTTAATTTCCAAAAAAAAAAGAAGTCATATTTGAGCTTTTCAATACTTAATTGAGTTTGAAAAGAAAAGACCCTTAAAGAGCTATAGCAGTGCTAACGCACTGCATATACCCATCTGATTGAAAAGTCGTCTATACCGAAATTTAATTGAGGCTCAGTATGTAGTATTATTAAATAGACACTGAATGTGTAGACATTTACTTATTTAAAGTGGTGATAAGCCTGAATTTCTGGACTAGCGGGTGAAGGATTTTCTTTTGGGTGGTGCATTCTCTACTTAGCGGCTAGAATTACTCTCGTCCCTAGAGTATCTATTTCCCTTCTAATTCAATGAGCTATAAAAATGCCAGACTCTTTTTACTAGTCTTTCTAATAATTTTTTGCCTTCTTTTTAACTATAGGCTTCGACACCCCTATGGCAGTCGAATTTCAAAGGTCTTAGAGCAGCCTTTGCAACCTTTTGATAAGAGTAAATTTATTCTTCATGCTCTCTCTCCCGAAGGTTTTGAACCTTACACAAATAGTTTGAAAGGTTTTGAAGCGGGATATTCTTTGGGATTTAGAGTGTTCGAGGTTGATTTGGAGTTTACTAGAGACGATCGCTTAGTTTGCTTTCATCAAGGTATGGAGAAAAGTCTAGGGCTATCTGCGGCAATAGATCAGACGGACTTTCGAGAGTTTAATCAAAAAAAGTATTCCGGTAGATTGTCGAGCCTTAGTGCCAAAGATCTAATTTTCGAGTTTTCTAAACATCCAGATGCTTTTTTGGTTTTGGATACCAAAGGTGACTTCGGTAGGATGATTCAACGGATTGTCAAGCTATCTCAGGGTTATAGTGCTAAACCATTGAATCGAATCGTCCCACAGATTTATGGTGATGGTGTGAAAAACTTAGAAGAAGCAATGGGTAGTTTTAAGTTTCCTTACGTAATCTACACCCTTTATAGGAGTGGGGGATCTGAAAAGCGAGTTTTTGATTATTTGAAGGTCAATAGGGTTTCAGCTGTAACATATCCCTTCGGTTCTAAGAGCGAAGAATTTGCCAAAGAACTCTCAAAGTTAGGAGTCCCTAGTTTTGTACATCCAGTAAACTCGTTTGAAACAGCGGAGGACTTATTTAACAGCTCAGTTTTTGGGATCTATTCATCGAACTTGTCAGCTAAAAGCTATAGTAACCCAAAGCAAATTAGTCTTGGTAGGTGAAATTTTGTTCAAACTCAATCTATTAATATTGTTTGTTATCGGAGCATTGATACCGTCCTGGTTTTTAATATCTAAAAATTCACTAGCTCCAGCAGACGCTATTGTAACATTTTTTGACTTCACAGGACTTTTTGGAATAGGTCTTTTGTTTCTTGTTGTGTTGCAAAAACTTACGAGGTTATGGTTTTTGCTTTGTCCAATATTGGCTTTAGTTATAATTGCCAATTTTGTGTTGATGTTGAGTTGGGAGTATAGTGGTGCTCAGCCTGACCTTCTCTACGCGATTGACTCTTTTGACGACTTGTTTTTTACACTTCAGGCCAGCTTCCCCAGGCTGTTTTTGATCTCACTGGTGTTGTTAGCACTTGGCTTAGCTCTTTTAACTTGGGGGTATTTTAAGGTGGGGGGAAATCTTAAGAGTCAGAGATGGTTCTTTTTTCGTCCTGCTTTTCTTTTCGTTTTGCTACCAGTTTTCACATTTTGCTGGTATTTTCTTCCGTCTCAAGACAGACTTTTGGTTTCGGAAATCTTGAATTCTCTAGATTTGTTTCGACATCGAACTATCGTGCTGCCTGAAATTCCCGACAATAGCCATCTTCACACCAACTCAGATGAGAGTGTATTTGTACTTCAGATTGAGTCAGCAAACTCAGTAGCCCTCAACTCTGCGCCTACAATAGATGGGAAAATCTATGATGGGGAATATATGCCAGAGTTGAAAAAAATCGCAAAAGACGGTGTTTTTTTCCCGTACGCTTGGAGCAATTCTATACAGTCTAATCGTTCAATAATTTCGTCTCTTTGCGGTATAACAAACAACATTTCGAGATCTCTATCATACACCCCAAACAAGATAAGTAACTTATGCTTGCCAGAAATTTTGAAACAGTCTGACTACGATACTATTTTCTATTGGGCCTTCTCAAATCCCAAATATACTAACTTAGATGCTACTATTAAGAAAATTGGCTTTAGTGAATTGCATGATGCTTCCATTGCAGAAGATAAGTCCGTGATTCATAAGTGGGGGGTTGACGATTGTGTTTTCTACCCAAAGGCTTTTGAGCACTTGAGAAATAATTATGCAGGCGTTAGCTCCAAGCTGGTCTATTTAAAGGTTAGTTCTCATCACTATCCTTTTAGAGGGCTTAAAAAGTATGAGAAATTAAATCCTTTTCAACCTTATACTAACTTTATTGAAGCCTATCTAAACTCCTTTGTGCAACAAGATCATTGCTTGAATGTGTTTTATGAAGAATTTAAAAAATATAGAAATGATAAAACCCATTTGTTTATTTATGGGGACCATTCATGGCCAGTTGGTATTCACGGCAACACTACGAACGATCAGCTCGCTAAATCTGAGAATTTTTTAGTTCCCTTTTTATACTTACCACCAGTAGAGGACCTTAAGAAATATCGAGTGGGGCAAGTGATTGATAGTCGAATTGGCCTATCCCATTTTCCTGAAACGGTGATCGATTTGCTAAATGGAGCCGAGGGGACTAAATCTTTTTCTTCTTTAGTTCGAAACGAATCTTCCTCAGTTTATAGCGATTGCCACCTTCTTGCCCAACCCTACGGGAGTGCTGAAATCGTAGTGGTGCGAGGCGATAGGAAATATAACTATAGTGTTGAAGAGAGAAGCCTTAAGGTGTTCGATCTTTCTCTTGGTTTTCCGGAAACTACTCCTGTTCAAATTTTCTCAGATATTGATTATAAAGCTTTTAAGAAAGAGTATTTTTGCGACAGCTAAGGTGGTTTTAATGAATTCACAAAAATATGTTTTTACTGTTTTGCTAGTGTGTCTCACTGCACTTTTGTGGTCCTTGGATTTATTCTTTGGGGTGTCTGAATTTGGAAAGAAAGATTCAATTGCTTTTTGGGCTGGTGTTCAAAATATAGTCAATGGAGAGAATCCCTACGATCCAGAGAGAATACTAGAGGTACAGCAGTTGGAGAATAGCTCGCAGACTTCGCCTCAAGTTTTTCTAAATCCGCCTTGGAGCATTCCGATATTTATTCCCTTTTTCTCCTCAACTTTTATTGTTTCCACATTGATTTGGAAGTTTTCAACTGTTTTGTTTTTACTCCTCTCAGTAGTCTCGTTCCGAGATATATTCCTTAACAGTAAATGTTCTTTTGGAGTGTTAAGTTTACTTGCTATATTGCACCAACCTATATTTCATCTCCTTCATGTAGGGCAAAACTCCTTCCTACTTTTGTTTTGTTGTTTGTTTACTTTCAAGAATTTCTATTCACGCCCTCTGCTAGCTGGGATTGCCTGTTCGGTTTTAAGTATAAAACCCCAAGGTGTATTCTTACTAGGTTTATTGCTGATTTTGGAGAGTTTTAAGCGGAGAAACTATGTTTTTCTGGTTTCTGGCTTGCTTGGATTTCTATTTCTAAATGGAGCTGTTCTAGTGCTGCGGCCAGAGATATTTTACAATTGGCGGAGTATTGAACTAAATCCACTTAACTACGTAAATTCATCTCTGCCCTCAGTTTTGAAACTGTTTCTTCAAAATGTGACAGGCGAAATATATGGTTGGCCTAGTTTCATATTGCCAGGTGGGGCAATTCTGCTGGTTACGTTACTATTTCTCAAGGGTAAGTTGAAACTAGATAATAATGGTTTCTTACTTACCTTGCTACTAAGCTCTCTATTTTGTCCGTATATTTTTTTCTACGAGTATACTCTATTGCTGCCCCTTTCCCTTTATTTGTTTAGTAGGATATCCCGTATAGATCTTGAATTTTCTGAAAAGCGCTTTGATGTATATTTACTGATTGTGTTGAATATCGCTGGAGTTTTTATAACTTCATTGAACCCTAGTTTACTTACTGGAATATGGGTTCCTCTTTTGTTGGGGCTTACTTGGCTAGGGATGTGGTATAGCAATCGACTATCCCCTAGAAGTGCTCTTAGCTAGCAAAAGTATCCTATCTCTAGGTGTTGTGTAGCAAAATTATAATTGTGGCTACGGCGAAAATGACTATTTGCCCGTGGTAAGTCTTGTAAATACAGATACTTATCGCTGCCTAGGAGTTTCGGAATCTATAACGAACTTCGCCTAATCCAAACTATCAGCATAGAAGAGCCAGGCTTGAATGTGAACTGGCTCGAGTTTTAAACTTTTAGCTTTGGGCACCTAGTGTGAGAGTTCACCCTACAATATTTAGATCGGCCGGTATTTACTGGCAGGTTCCGTTGATTGCCGTCTTGGCCTTGGCGAGTCTAATTGTGGGCTATTTGAATGGTGGGCATGCTCCTGTTGATAATTCACAAAGGTTAGCTGCTTCCACTAGTAAAGTTTTAGTACTACGGGAAGATATTGAATCTAGTATTATACTTTCTAGTGATGACTTTTCGTTTAGAACTTTCGACAAAGCTCATTTGCCGAAAAACTATATCAGAGAAAGTGATCATTTGGTTGGCTGCGAGACACGAGGGCCAATACCTAAAAACTACCCATTGGTTCCACATTTCTTTTTTAGCAAGTGTTTTGATACCGAGATAGAGATTGAAACGGTCGATGATAAGGCCTCCAAAGATGATGAAGCTACCCAGAAAAAGGAGTTAGGATAAATGTCTGGGTTGTTAAGAAAGATTCAAAAACCTCGCGCAAGACTTAATGACAGAGTTAGCGATGTTGTGGTTGATCCTTCTCAGGCCAAGAAGAGGGATGAATTAGTTTCCGGAGATTTCCGCTTTATAAAAAGCTCTAGGATCGAGCGCGGTGCTGAAGGCGAGGAGGCAGGCAGTTCTAGGGGGTGGGAGGAGTCTGGTGAGTCCTTTTCAAAGAAGATATCTTTATTAGCTCAGGATATGATTCGGGTAGCTAACGATCTTGTAGTAGAAGAAAGAGATCAGGTGATAGATTGGAACGCTGTTTTCAACACCTCGGTGGAAAGAGCCCGACGTACAAGTGCATCGAATGTCTCATATGCTCGATACGATATCTCGATTGTTAAAAGATATTTTTTTGATCTAGTGGACAAATTTGGTCCACTCAATGTTTTGATCCGAGATAGAACGGTAACCGAGATATATGTGGATGATTACAATAGTGTTAGCGTTCGAAAAAATTCCAAATTGGAAAAGACAGCTGTCGTATTTAAGTCACCTGTTGAGTATAAGTTATTTTTAAAGTTGTTGCGTCATCGTGCTCCAAGCGATCCAGAGGAAGTTTCGGGTCGTTCATTGTTTCTAATTGGCGATGAGCAGAAGCTGCTTTGTAGCATTGTCTCCGATGGTCCTAACTCGGAGAATCTTCCTCGCCTTTGTTTGCGTGTGCCCAGGCCCATACAGGTTACGTTTTACAATTTGCTAACCGATAAGTTTCTACCGGCAGGACTCGCCTCTTGGTTGACTGAAGTGAGTTCAACAGCTGCGGAGAATGTGCTGATCGTTGGTCCTAAAGATAGTATGCGAAGTGCTTTGGCCGGCTCACTTCTAAATGCAGTATCCTCGAATGAGAGAATACTGACCGTAGAGGAACTGCCGGAGGTTCTTATTGCAAATCCTCAAATGGAGAAGTTGATTTTTAACAATGGTTATACTGTTAAAGAAGCCAATGATACTCTAAGATTTGCAGTTCAAAGAGCTCCACATAGAATGTATTTAGACGAGTTGAGAGGAGCTGAGGCAGGGACTTTTCTCAGTCTAGTTGAGCAGGGATTCAATGGAGCGGTCACGACGATTGATTCTAATACTGGAAAAGATGGGCTGTGGAAGTTTGTAGATTTTGTGATGCGAGGAGATTTTGCATCTGAAGAGAGTATTGTTCGACGAATATCTCGCACCTTTTCGATTGTGTTGAAAATAGGGGTCGAAGCCGGCAGCCCTGTGTTGCTTGAGGTTTTAGAAATTCTTCCCTCTGATTCCGGACAATTTCGAATGACTAGTTTGGTAAAATTCAAGGGAAGAGCAAATGGTGAACGACAGTGGTCTGTTCAAGGCCAGGAAACTCCTTTACTTAGAAAATTAAAGGCCAAATTTAAAATCGATCTTCTTTCAGGAGATAATGGATGAGGGAATCTTATCGTCTCCATTTACTACAGGTTCGAAGTCGCTCTGAAATGACAATGCCGAGTCGTTTGGGTAGAACTTTTAAAGGTCTCTGGAAACCGGATAGAGATGAGAATTCCTATTGGTTTGTGAGACTTTTTAGAGCTGGTCTAGGAAAACTATCTTATACATGGTTTTTTATAAGCTTGTTTTTTTCGGTAGCCATTGGTCTTATTTTTACACTTCTTTTCAGCTTAGTTTCATGATTCTCAGCAGCTGTTTTGACAGGGTACCTTCTAATGGTTCGTTTTGTTCGTTGGAAGAGTATCAACAGAAGGGTGAGGTTTGCTTCTCAGCTGGTAGATTTTGTTAAAGAATTAGATGCTCTAACATCCAAAGGTAAGAGTGTAGAAACTGCGTTTGAATATTCGCTTGAAACTGCGAAAGGGGGTTTCTTGCGAAAGGAGCTTCGAGATTTAACCAATAATCAGTCCCTTAAGCAGTCGATTCTTGGCCTCAATAAAACAATAGCAGGCAGGGAAGCGCAAATATTTTCAACTTCAATTTTCTTGTTATCAGGAGTGGAGAGCTTACAGAAAGAGGGTATTGCTAGACTCCTTCGCTACTTATCTCCTATTTGTGAGTCTTTAGTAGATAGGAATGTCGCTAGGAAAACACTTTATGTGATCAGCGGAGCTGTTGGGTTTATTATTCTTTGTATTGATCTTCTAGCCGCAAGTTTTATTCCTAGTGTGAAGCATATTCCATTGGTTGAGATGTTTGTTATATTGCAGTTCTTTGCCTTAACCGTGTGTTTTGATCTCGCTGACCGAGCCATCGGGAGGGTGTGATGAATTTTACTCTATTGGCTTTAGCTTTGTTCTTTTTCTTGTGGTTGGTGTTGGATTTGGAACGAGAGAAGATGATCGAACGATATAGATTTCGTCCAAATGTGAAAGTTAGCTACTCAAGGGTAGTGGCGCGTATAATAGATCGATTAACCACCGTGGAGGATGTTTACAAAGCAGAGATGTTTGTCAGTTTTTGTCAAGGAATAGGAATTTTTGCAGGTCTTTTGTTCTCCGCTTTGGTTTGGGTTCTCTACCCAGCGTTTAATGCTTTGATTGTTACTTTACTGGTTTTAGTTTTGGCTGCGATTTTGCCAAAGATTGCATTACGATATCTTCGAAGTTCGATCGAGAGAAGTTATGATCGAGAGATACCTTTGACGGCGTTTCTCCTGACGATCCGGGTTCGAGCAGATGAATCGGTCAAACATATTCTTCGTGATGTTTGCGATGCTTTGCCGGGGGATAATCGACAGAACAGAATTCGGCCGTTGCTAGAGACGGGCATATTCTCCCTCAAGGAGAAAGATAGTTTTAAGATGTCAGTAAAGCTTGTAAAAGAGTTGGCGCCATTCGACTCAGTCTCAAAACTGATTAAAGCAATTCTGAAGTGGTATAGCGAGCCAGAGCGTGGCAAAGATTCTCTGGAGATTTTTTATGTTGAACAGGAAGCGGTTTTTCAGTTAAAAGAGTCTTTTAATTCGAGAATGTATGTTGCCTTAGGTTCTGTGATTGTTCTATTCGTTTTACTTGGAACTGGTGCTGGTTTGTTGATGTTAAGTTAGAAGGCTTATAACTGTGGATATTGAATCAACTAGAATTTTGATTATTGAAGATTCTCCTACGCAAGCTGATGTGATAGCAGGGATCGTTTCCGCGTTGGGTTGTACTCCAATTGTTTATAACGTTATATCTAAAGGCGTAGACCAAATCTTGAATGAGGATAATCCTGATGTGGTTTTAGTCGATTTGTGTCTACTGGATGATGATGGCAATTCTGTTTCTGATGGTTTTCAGATTTGTCGGGAGGTTAAAAAGCTTAGACCTTCTGTCCCAGTGATTATCGTGTCCTCGGAGGATGCGGCTGAAGCCGGAGAGTGGGCACGAATGCAAGGGGCTGACGCTTTTTTACAGAAGCCCTTTGTCCCAGATGACCTAGGCAAACTTTTGATAGGGGTTTGCTCCCCAAAAAAGAACCCCTAGATTTAGAGCAAATATTCTTGCATTTTAAATGCAATTTACCTTAAATTTTTTGGGCCCTGTTGTCCTTAAACGCATCTAAATAACAGCTCCCTTATTCGGAGCTAGTTGAGCCCGATTCTTAACCTATCAATATGCGGAAGAGCACAAGCTTATGGAGATACTAGTAATTGACCAGTCTGCAGATTTAATTGCTGCACTCGAGTCTCGTGTCAACGAAGCTGTAAAACAGTCTGGTCTTCGACGAGTTCAGCTTGAGAGTTGTGACCTCGAAGTTCTCAAATCAAGAAATGCAGGGATTTCCCCGGATATAGTATTTGTAGGTCCAGGCTGCTTTGAGAACTGTGAGGAAGTATGTGAGGTAGTTCGAAATACATATCCTCGTTCCGCTCTGGGTATTATTCTTCAGAATGATACTTATGCTTTGGAAGCGGTAAAACTTAGGAGAGCTCTAGGTCTTACTGTTATGCCTGTTGCGGATATCGCAAGCATTTCTAGCTTCCTTTTAGACAATCAGAAAAAGACAAGGGTTTCTGGGCGTAATGGTGAGGGGATTGTGGCTGTTGCTCAACTAAAAGGAGGAGTGGGAGCGTCTACTCTTGCGGCTGCGATGGCGACCTGTTGGGCAGAGCACGAACTTTCTGTTGTTATTCTTGATTTAGACGATATCAACCCACAGCTTACCGACTGGGCGAGAATTCCCTCCGGACGTCGTTCTGTCGTCACTGAATTAATGAGACAAGGTCAAGTACCAGTCTATAGACTCTCAGAGTGTCTAGCGAATATTGAGGGCGAAGAGCGATCTATTTCAATCGTTGGGCAGCCAGAGAATTATCACGAAAGTTTTCATTTCAAAGCGGACGTACTTGAGGGTGCCCCAAGTGCTCAGGCCTTTATTGAGAGTTTACTTCCACTACTTCAGGATAATTTTGATGTAGTAGTAGTGGATCTTGGAAGGTCTTGGGGAATTGCTCATTTCGCTACATTGCCTTTCTGTCAGGACGTTGTTCTGGTTACTGATGATGATGCCATGAGTTTGCGTAGAACGATTGATAGTCTGCGACGGCTTTCTAGAGAAACTGATGATTCTGAGGAGTTCGACTTTGCAAAATGGCGTTTAGTCATGAATGGCTATTCTTCGAAATTACTTCAACCCGATGATGTTTCTGATGAGTGTGACGATTGTGGATTGTTTCCTGAGTCAATGCCTTTGCATACAATTCAGTTCTCGGAATCTGGTAGGAGATGGGGTGCGCCTGGAGTGTCCTTTTACGATCTTGCTGAAGAACCTGTTCGGTCTGTTATTCGTGAACTGACCCAGGATATGGTGAGGTTTAAGCGTGGAGAAATCAAAGTCAGTCCTCAGGGGGTCTTTGGGAAAATGAAAAGACTCGTAGGCCTGCATTAATAGCAGGTAAACTCGTTTCAGTTTCCCCGTTTAGGGGTCTACACAGAACCCTCTGAAAATGCTAGTTTTTAGGAATGGACTTACTAACATCTGAAAATATTATTGCCCTAGTCACCCTGACAGGGCTTGAGATAATCCTGGGGATTGACAATGTAATTTTTATTGCAATCATTGTTTCTAAGCTACCCAAAGAGAAACAGGCTCAAGTACGTACTCTAGGTTTAGCCCTAGCGATGATTATGAGGGTCGGACTGCTTTGTGCGATTTCCTGGATAATGAGATTAACAGAACCTTTGTTTGTTTTTTTTAGCAACGAAATTTCTGGAAGAGACCTAATTTTAATTGTAGGGGGTTTGTTTTTAATTGGAAAGTCTACACATGAAATTCATGAGAAAATGGAAGACGAATCCGATGTTGACGCTCTTAAAAAGCCAAAGTCTTTAGCTTCAGCAGTAGTGCAGATTATTATTATAGACATAGTTTTTTCGCTTGATTCAGTAATTACTGCGGTTGGAATGTCTGAAAGTCTGCCAATTATGATTATCGCTGTAATCATCTCAGTTTTAGTGATGCTATTTTTTGCTAAGCATATAAGCGATTTTATTGAAGAGTATCCAACTTTCAAAGTTTTAGCTTTGTCTTTCATTCTCCTCATAGGTGTTATGCTGTTGGCAGAAGGCTGGGGAACACATGTAGATAAAGGATATATCTATTTTGCCATGGGATTCTCTTTACTCGTGGAGTTCTTGAATATTAAGACCACGACTCGTGGTGTTAATAGAAAAAAGTAAAAAGCTTCTAGTTTTTGGAGACAATCTCTACAGGATTGCCGGTCGGGTCTGAAACAAAGCAAGAGCTAGTATTGTCTCTGTTATCTCTAAGCTCACCAAAGGTAGCGGCATCTTCTCTGCTAAAGGCAATGTGGGCTGGCATTTGGCTTGGCAACAGTAGTTGAAGGCTAAGGTTCTCGAATTTAAGTATTGCTTCGGTGTCGCTAGAGAAAGCTACTTCACAGTTAAAGCTGGTAGTGTACCATTGTAGCGAGCGTTGGATATCTGCAACCATTATCGCTACATGGTGGATTGAGTCTTTCATAGCTATAGAGTTTCCTATTGATTATTAAAATCGCAAATATCACTGAGGCAGCATTGTTCGCAATTTGGAGTCCTTGCTTTACAAACTCGGCGGCCGTGAAATATTAGTCTTAGGCTAAACATTGTCCAGTGTTCTTTTCGGAGCAATTTATTAAGTAGAAGTTCAATTTTTACAGCATCCTTTTCTTTGGTAATGCCTATTCTGTTACAGAGTCTTGTCACGTGAGTGTCAACTGGAAGCCCTGGGATGTCAAAGGCATTGCCAAGAACTACGTTGGCCGTTTTTCGTCCTACCCCTGGAAGCGCGTGTAGCTCTTCCATTGTTTTTGGAACCTCTCCATTATGTTTCTCAAGGATCGTAGACATGGCTCCTCGGATATTTTTAGCTTTCATGCGAAAAAATCCAGTCGAGTTAACCATGGTTTCAAGTTTCTTAAGGGGTTTTGAAATGTAATCTTTTGGATTTTTGAACTCTTTAAAAAGCTCTTTGGTGACTTTGTTTACTCTTTCATCTGTGCATTGGGCAGAGAGAATAGTGGCTACAAGGAGCTGGTCTGGTGAGGTGTAGTTGAGTTCGCAATGAGCGTCCGGATGCTCTTTTTTTAGCCTTCGGTTTACCAGGCTTGCTTTTTGGCTTAACTCTTTCATGTTGACCTAGGAGTCATTACGTCTAGCATCAAGAAATTTTTCTAAAGAATTTAGATTCATGCAGCAAAGGGATTCGTCTTTAGTTAGTCCCCCCTTGCGTGCTACTTTCACCCCGTAGGCGATGTTTTGCATACCCTCGATTGAGTGGGCGTCGGGATTGATCGGAATGCTGATGCCCAATTTTCTGGCTTGAGAAAGGTATCGCCAATCCAAATCGAGCCGGCGAGGATTGGCATTTAGCTCTATTGAAACACCATACTCCTTGGCCGCAGACAGAATTTCCGGAATGTTTAATGCATAGGCCTCTCTTTTGAGGAGTAGTCTGCCGGTGGGGTGTCCAATTATAGTGGTGTAAGGATTCTTAATGGCATTGATGAATCTTTTAGTCATAGCAGATTCATCCAAATTAAATTGGGAGTGGACAGAGGCAATTATAAAATCAAAAGACTCGAGTACTTTTTCGTTGTAGTCAAGTGAGCCATCAGCAAGAATGTCGGATTCTATGCCCTTTAAGATTTTAAATGGCGCTAGCTTTTTGTTTAGCTCATCAATTTCTTTGTGTTGTTTCTTGACTGCGGCAGGTTTTAGTCCACCAGCATATGCAGCGGTCTGGGAGTGGTCTGTAATCCCAAGGTATTCAAATCCTAAATCTTTAGCAGCAAGGGCCATCTGCTCAAGGGTGTGTTTGCCGTCGGAGTAAGTTGAGTGGGCGTGCAGGATTCCCTTTATGTCATCAACTTCAATGAGTCGGGCAAAGGTGCTCTTTTTTTTAAGAAGTCTTTGAGCCTCCTCAATTTCACTTCGATCTTCTCGCAGCTCAGGTGGTACCCAAGCTAGACCAAGCTCTTTGTATATGGCTTCCTCTGAGTCTAGTGAAAGAGCAGTGTCATCTTTGAACAAACCATACTCATTTAACTTTAAGCCTTTTTTTATGGCTATGCTTCTCAGCCTAGTATTGTGTTCTTTGCTACCTGTGAAATGTAAAATAGCCGCAGCGAATTCTTCTTCACTGACAACTCGAAGATCAACTCCGAGGCCGTCTTCGATTATCACAGAGGATTTGGTTTCACCTTCAGCGACTATCTTCTCTACTGAAGGGTAGCTCGTAAATTTCTCCATTAGCTTTACTGGTGAGCGGGAGGTAGCAATTATGTCAATATCTTTGACTACCTCTTTGTTGCGTCGGAGCGAGCCGGCCAGCTCAACTTTTCCAGTAAGTTTAGATTTACTTAGGTATTCTAAAATCTCTTTTGATTTTTCAAGGGCAGTTCTATAAAGAAATTGAGAACTAAATTTTCGGTATCTTTCAATTGATTCGAGGATATTAGTCTCTGTTTTGCTGCTAAATCCTTTTAGATCTGACAATTTTTCGTTTTTGCAGGCTTCCTCGAGGTCACTAAGGGATTCGATTTCCAATTCTTCATATAGTTTTTTGACTTTTTTAGCGCCCAGACCGGGTATATTTAGCAGCTCTAGAAGTCCTTCAGGAAAACTATCTCGCAACTCGTCAAGAAAAGGCAGCTCTCCTTCATTGAAAAGAACTTGAATGTTCTCACTTATCGCTGGTCCTATACCTTTCACTTTTCCTGCGCTCGCTTCCTCTACAAAATCGGATAGTTCAATCTCGACGGATCTAACCACCCTCGCGGCATTATTAAAGGCTCTTATACGGAAGACATTTGCACCTTGTAGTTCTAGTAAGGTAGCAATTTCTTCAAGATTATCAGCGATCTCGCTTGAGGTCATAGTTTTGGATGTTTGTGAATAAGTTCTTCAGGTAGTATTTGATTAACAGGGGACAGCTTATAGCATATCACCAGCGATAGAAGAAAATCGCTACTTGACCTTATCC